>JALVRI010000223.1 GCA_027031325.1 Desulfobacteraceae bacterium | reverse complement strand
TCCCATCCTGGGCCAGAAACTCGAGCTTGACGCCGACTTCCTGGCCCTGGCGGCTGCCATCGTGCCTTCGAGTTCCACCAACGCCATCGCATCCTTGTTCAAGGTGACCCTCAGCCCGGACGGGTTCTACAAGGAAGCCCATGTCAAGCTGCGTCCGGTGGAGTTTGCGACCGACGGAGTCTACCTCTGCGGTCTGGCCCATTATCCCAAGCACATCCCCGAGACCATCAACCAGGCCTACGGGGCCGCCGGCAGGGTCTTGACCCTCCTGTCCAACGACACGGTTATCGCTTCGGGGGCCGTGTGCGAAGTCGCAGAAGACCGCTGCGTTTCATGTGGAGCCTGTATCACCGCCTGCACATACGGCGCCATCGAGTTCCGTGAGACCGCCCGCGGTAAAAAAGCCTGGGTCAACCCGATCCTGTGCAAGGGCGACGGACTATGCAATGCCAAGTGCCCGACCGACGCCATCGTGCTCAAGCATTTCACCAATGAGGAAATCGAGAGCCAGATAGAGGCGGCGGCGGTAGAGCAGCAGGACCTGCAGCAGATTCAGGCCGAACTTGAAAAGGTCTAGGATTGTTGGCTGGAACAACAACCAAAGAAAGGTAAAAGCCAATGAGTACAGGTGTCGAATTCAAGCCTAATATCCTTGGTTTTGTCTGCCACTGGTGAGCATACGGGGCTGCAGATCTAGCTGGGGTCTCCAGGCTACAGTATACAGACGAGATTAGGTTCATCCGGGTCATGTGTTCCGGCAGGGTCGATCTGGGCTTTATCCAAAAGGCCTTTGCAAGCGGCCAGGACGGGGTTTTCATCGGAGCCTGCCGCCTGAACGAGTGTAACTACGTGACTCACGGAAACTACGATGCCTTCGGCAACGTGCTGATATTCAAAAAGATCATGAAAGAAGAGCTGGGACTTGACCCGGGACGGCTGCACATCGAGTTCATGTCGGCCGCCGATGGCAACATCCTGGCCGACAGCGTCAACCGTTTCACCAGGCAGGTAAAGGAACTGGGACCCCTGGGCAAAAGCGAGGGGCTGGACCCGGAAAAGCTGAGTCTCGGCCTCAAGGCCGTTGGAAGGCTGGTACCATACCTGAGGTTGGTTGAAAGGGAAAGGTTCAGGATACCGGTCAAGAGTAAACAAGCCTACGAGGAGTTTTTCAGCAGCCCGGAATTCGATCGTCTCTTCCGGGAACTGATCGGCGAAAAGCTGGCCTTGAGCAAGATCATGCTCCTGTTGGCCCAAGAGCCGCTTTCGACTGCCGAAATGGCAGATATCGTCGGTTTGAACCAGTCTGAAATCTCGGCTTACATGAACGATTCATCGCGCCAGGGTCTTGTCCGTTACGACCAAAAGCTGAAACGCTACGCCCTGGCCTGAAAGCGACTCTTAAGGAGGTAAGCCCGGCAAGCCGACAGGACTGAAGGGTGCGAAAAAGCCCCTTTGAGGTGGTTCGGCATTTTGAAAGTTTCGGCCGTGTAACCGGCCGGTATGATTTCAGCAGCCTGTCAGGGAACCTGACAGCAACAGGATTGGGACATTGCTTATGGACAAAGAAAGGGTAGAACAGATAATCGAGCGCCACCAGGCAGAGCCGAGTTCGCTGATCCAGATCCTGCTCGATATTCAGAGCGAGCACAACTGGCTCCCCAAGGAGGCCCTGGAAAGGGTCAGTCGGAAACTCGATGTTCCCCTGGCCCGCATTCAACACATAGCGACCTTTTACAAGGCCTTCAGCCTGGTGCCCAAGGGACGCCACGGTATTCATATCTGCATGGGCACCGCCTGCCACGTCCGGGGTTCGACGCGCATTCTCTCCAAGGTCAAGGAACTTACCGGGATCAACCCCGGCGAGACCGACATCGATCTCAAGTTCAGCCTGGAGACGGTCAACTGCCTTGGCTGTTGCGCCCTTGGACCGGTCATGGAGATCGACGGAAAAACATACGGCAAAATGACGACGGCTGAAACAGAAGAGGTACTAAAAAGCTACGAGTAGAGGGGAATTATGGCGCGGTTAAATTCGCCTGATGAACTTGAAAAGTTCAGGCAGGACATTCTGTCGAAGAGAGATCCGAATACTCCCTGCATTTCGGTTTGCGCCGGTGCCGGCTGTCTAGCTTCCGGTGCAAGGGAAGTCATAACCGCTTTCGAGGAAGAAATAAAGAAGCAAAACATAGGTGCCAAGGTAGATACGAAGGGAACCGGATGTCCCGGCTTTTGTGAACGCGGCCCGGTGGTCGTCATTTACCCGGAAGAAATATGCTATCTCCAGGTGACGGCAGAAGATGTCGCGGAGATAGTTTCCAAGACGATCAAGGAAAAGAAAGTTGTCGAGCGCCTGCTATACGAGGACCCGCTAACCGGCGAAAAGGCGGTTCACGAATACGATATTCCCTTTTACCGTAACCAGGAACGCAAGATCATCTGTAACAACATCAAGCTGAACTCCAAAAGCATCGATGACTACCTTGCCCTGGGGGGATATTCCGCTTTGTCCAAGGCTCTTTTCCAGATGACCGATCTCGAGGTTCTGGAAGAAGTCAAGAAATCCAACCTGAGGGGGCGCGGCGGAGCCGGGTTTCCTGCCGGGATAAAGTGGGAAGGATCGCGCAATGCCCCTGACGAACCGAAATATGTGATCGTCAATGCCGACGAGGGCGACCCGGGAGCTTTCATGGACAGGGCCCTTCTGGAAGGAAACCCCCATTCCATTCTGGAAGGACTCATAATCGGCGGCTACGCTGTCGGTGCCCAGGAAGGCTATATTTACGTGCGCCAGGAGTATCCCCTGGCGGTGGAAAACATAACCCTGGCCATTGAACAGGCCGAGGCCTACGGCCTGCTGGGAAAGAACATTCTAGGCTCGGGCTTCGATTTCGTGGTCAAGGTCCATCGCGGTGCCGGGGCTTTTGTCTGCGGCGAATCAACGGCCCTGATGACCGCCCTGGAAGGCCGGGTGGGTGAGCCCCGGCCCAAGTATATCCGTTCCAACATCAAGGGCTTGTGGAACAAGCCGAGCGTGCTGAACAACGTGGAGACCTGGGCCAATGTTCCGCTTATCATCAACAAGGGGGCCGATTGGTTTTCCAGTATCGGCACCGATACCAGCAAGGGGACCAAGATCTTTTCCCTGGTGGGCAAGATCAACAATACCGGACTGGTGGAAGTTCCCATGGGCATTACCCTGCGGGATATAATCTTCAAGATCGGGGGCGGTATCCCCGGCGGCCGGAAGTTCAAGGCGGTCCAGACGGGCGGCCCGTCCGGAGGGTGTATCCCCGAACAGCTCCTGGATCTGCAGGTAGGTTTCGACGAGCTGACCAAGGCCGGCTCCATGATGGGCTCGGGCGGGATGATCGTCATGGACGAAGACACCTGCATGGTTGACGTGGCCCGTTACTTCATCGAATTTTTGACCGATGAATCCTGCGGCAAATGCGTGCCCTGCCGCGAGGGCTTGCGGCAGATGCTCAAGATCCTGACCAATATAACCCAGGGCAAGGGCAAGGAGGGGGACCTGGAGCTGCTGGAAGAGTTGTCCGAGACGGCCATCGAAGCTTCCCTGTGCGCCCTGGGCAAAAGTGCCCCCAACCCCTTCCTGAGCACCTTGCGCTATTTCCGGGACGAGTACGAAGCCCACATAAAGGAAAAGCGTTGCCCGGCCCTTTCCTGCCGCGCCCTTGTCTCCTACTACATCGATCCTGAAAAGTGCAAGGCCTGCGGTATCTGCCGGCGCAGGTGCCCGGTTGACGCCATCGACGGTGGCAAGAAAAAGATACACATCATCGACCAGCAAAAGTGCACCAAGTGCGGAACCTGCTTCGAAGTCTGCCCGGATCGCTTCAGGGCGGTGACCAAGATTTCCGGTCAGCCGGTTCCTGAGCCCATTGCCGAAGAAGACCGAATAATCAGAAAGAGCAAAGCAAAATGAGCCGAATCACACTCAAGATCGACGGAAAAGATGTCAAGGCCGAAGAAGGGATGACCGTCCTGGAGGCCGCCCGGTCCGCGGGGATCGAAATCCCCACCCTTTGCCACCACGAAAAGCTGGAGCCATTCGGGGCCTGCCGCCTGTGCATCGTGGAGGTCGAGGAGCGCGGACGCAAGAAGCTCGTTGTGGCCTGCGTCTTTCTGGCTGCCGACGGGCTGGTGGTGACCACCAGGTCGGAAAAGATCGATCGTATTCGCCGGATGATCATAGAGTTGTTGCTGGCCCACGCGCCAGATTCCTTCCAGCTCAGGCAACTGGCCAAACAGTACGGCGCCGACCGGAACCGCTTTGAAAAAGAAGCTTCATTTTGTATCCATTGTGGGTTATGCGTCAGGTACTGTGCAGAGGTAAAGCAGAAATACGCGGTCGGGTTCGTTGACAGGGGAATTCGCAAGGAGATAAGCTTCATTCCGGAAATTGCCGCCAAGGAATGCCCCGGGTGCAAGGAATGTTTCCCGCTTTGCCCGACCTCGTATCTGCAAGCGGCGTTCGTCCTGACCGAATCCCTGGCGTTTCCGTCTTCCTCATCCTGATCCGGACCGGAAAGGCGGGAGCGTAATTATGACTTTCATGCTTGTTGTGGTTGGACCTTTTGGGTGCGGCCATGCGGGTTGAACGGAATATTCAGTCATTGAGCGAGGGGAAAAATACGGAGACATACAAGGCCCTGCGCTATACAGGCGGCCGTACCAGTGAGGGGGTCCTGGAACTGATCGGCGAAGAGCCGCTTTTGATCAGGGTCGAGGGCCGGCCGTTTTCGGTGGTGATGCGCACCCCGGGTGACGAAATGGCCCACGCCGCCGGCTTCTGCCTGGGTGAAGGCCTGGTGGACGGGAGGGACGATTTTCTTACCCTGGGATACTGTAAGGATCTTGACCCCAACGTGGTCGAAGTCCGTCTCAGACCGGAACGGAAGGCAGTGATTGGCGATATCCTGGAGCGCAGGAGTTTCATCAGCCAGACGAGCTGCGGTATCTGCGGCAAGGAGATGGTCAGGGATCTTTACCAAAAGCTTGAAGTCGCCCCCAACGACTTCACGGTGGAGGCGGATCGCCTTTTTGGTTGCATCACCCGGCTGTTTCAAAGCCAGAGCTACTACCCGCGCACCAAGGGTTCCCACGCGGCCCTGATTTTCGACCGCAACCTGGAGGTGCTCTCCTTTGCCGAAGACGTTGGCCGCCACAACGCCCTTGACAAGGCGGTTGGAAAGGCCTTCCTGGAAGGAAGCCTGGACAAGGCCTGCCTGCTGGCCATGTCTTCGCGGATCAGTTTCGAGCTGGTTCAGAAGGCGGCCCGGGCCAGGCTGCAGGTCCTGGTGAGCAAGTCCCGGCCCACTTCCCTGGCGGTTGCCATCGGTCGCAGCCTCAACCTGACCATCGCCAGCACTTTCGGCGGCTCCGAGCTGATCATTTTCTGCGGTCAAGACCGCATCGGCGGTAATAAAAACGTTAGCGAGCCTAAATGACAGGAGGACGTTTTGAAAATTCTAACGACAGTCAAAAAAGTTGTGGACGTGGAACTCAATATCCACGTCAAGGACGGTGCCATCGTTGAAGACGGGCTGCAGTACGTCATCAACGCCTGGGACGAGAACGCGGTGGAAACCACGGTACAGCTCAAGGAGCAGACCGGTGCCGAGACAACCCTGGTAAGCATCGGCGGTGGCGACAACACCGATATAATCCGGCGTTGCTACGCCATGGGCATCGAAAAGGGTATCCACGTGGAGGACCCGGCCCTGGAAAAGGCCGATTCCTTCATCTATGCCCGGGTGCTCCAGAAGGTATTCGAGCAGGGCGACTACGACCTGGTCATCA
>JALVRI010000222.1 GCA_027031325.1 Desulfobacteraceae bacterium | reverse complement strand
GCTCCACCACGGAAGATCGAAGCCCCGGAGCTTCCCACATGGCGGGCTATGGTCAAAGCCTGTTGCTCGCTTTCCACGGCACAGGGACCGGCGATCAATACCAGTTGGCGGCCGCCGATGGCCACCCTCCCCACCTCGACCACCGTGTCGCCTGACTTGGATTCACGGCTGACCAGTTTATATGGCTTGGTGATGGGAACGGCCTCTTTTACCCCCGGCAGACCGATGAAAAGGGCCGGATCGACCGGCCCGGGATTATTCAATACCCCTATGGATACCCGGTCGCCGCCCGGAATCGGGCGGGCGGTGTACCCGTTGCGTTCGATAACGGCCACAACGGCCTGGATCTGCTGTTCCGTGGCGTTTTTGTCCATGACAACCAGCATGAGCGAGCCTCCCGAAAAGAAAGGGCCGTGGAGGATACCCACCCACGGCCCCTGAACTGACGACCGTGGTGCAGGGTGCCCACGGTCGTTCAAATCCTTTTGCCATGAAATCAGGCGCGCACAGACCGCCCGGCATACCCCTGCCGTGGGCAATTCTGCCACCAGCGCCATGCAAAACCCGAGTTCATGAGCGAAAAAACCATCGTACGATCCGGTACAGTTGTCTTATCAAGCTTGGCTAAACCTATTTGCAGTTGGAAAACCTTTTGTCAAGGACAATTTCAGGACGCAGTTCATCCTGCCTGCCAACATGTAAAAAAGTCTTGACAACTTTGGGCGCCTGCAGGTACACAGGCTATATGAGCAGATCGATCAATGGCATAGTCGGAAATAAGACCAACTGGCTCTGGTGGCGCAATCCCCCGCGGGAGGTGCCCACCTGACCTGATGGATGACTTTGCCGGTTAGCCGGTACGCGAAAAAGCCGTGGGCAGCTCCAGGGAGCAGCCCGCGGCTTTTTTTTATCGGCAAGTCTATGAGCCAAGTTATCCAAGTCGGAGCAATTCGAATGTTGATAAGATCTTTTCCCCCCAAGAGCGAGTTTGTGGAATTGGCTGCAAGCTACAACGTGGTGCCGTTGTGCCAGGAGATTCTGGCCGACACCGAGACACCGGTATCCCTGTTATACAAGGTATATCGCCGCAAAGGCCCGCTTTTTCTGCTGGAAAGTGTGGAAGGCGGTGAGAAATGGGGGCGTTTCAGCTTCCTTGGGATCTCGGCTTACTCCCAGGTGCGGGTCATGGCGGAAGAGGTGATCATCGAAACCGATTCCGGAACCGAGGCCCGCCGGCACAACGGCCGGCCCCTGGAAGTGCTCAAGGAGTATCTGGCTGAATTCAGGCCCGCCCCGGTCCCCGGCCTGCCCCGCTTTTGGGGCGGACTGGTGGGATACCTGACCTACGAGATGGTTGCGTTTTTCGAGAAAGTGACCAACCGCATGCCGCCGGATTGGCCCCTGGCCCATTTCATGGTGCCCGCGGATCTGCTGATCTTCGACAATGTTCAAAAAAGCTTGGTTTGCGTTGCCATCGGCTACCTGGAAAAGGGGCCGGCGGCCGAAAAAGTCTACGAGGACTGTGCCGTCCGCCTGGGTCGGATGAAGGCCCTTGTCGAAAAGAGCGTCAGCTTCGTCAGGCAGCCGGCGGAACAGGCGCTTGAACTCAAGCCCCGGACCGCAAGCCGCGTATTCATAGACAAGGTAAAGCGGGTCAAAGAATACATCCGGCAAGGAGAGATCATCCAGGCGGTCATCTCCCAGGGCTTTAGCTGCAAGGCCCCGGAGGACCTGCTGGCACTTTACCGGGCCCAGCGCTACATCAATCCATCGCCTTACATGTTTCTGTTTCACCTGGACGGTTTGGCCCTGGCCGGGTCATCGCCTGAAACCATGGTGCGCCTGGAAAACAGGGTTGCCACCTTACGGCCCATAGCCGGGACCCGGCCACGGGGCGCCGGCGAGCAGGCCGATCGCCGTCTGGCCGACGAATTGCTGGCTGACGAAAAGGAAAGGGCCGAGCATTTGATGCTGGTAGATCTTGGCCGCAACGATCTCGGCCGGGTGGCAAGCACGGGCACGGTCCAGGTTACAGACCTTATGGTGATCGAACGCTATTCCCACGTCATGCACCTGGTTTCCAACATTACCTGCCACCTTGACGACGGATGTGACGCCTGGGATCTGTTGAAAGCCACCTTCCCCGCCGGAACCCTGACCGGGGCTCCCAAGGTAAGGGCCATGGAGATAATCGACGAGATGGAACAGGCCCCCAGGGGGCCTTACGGCGGAGCCGTGGGCTATATCAGTTTTTCGGGCAACCTCGACCTTGCCATTACAATCCGGACCGCCTGTATCCGGGATGGGATTGTGGAAGTGCGGGCCGGGGCCGGCATTGTGGCTGACTCCGACCCCGAAATGGAACTACAGGAAACCGTGAACAAGGCCATGGCAATTCAGCGTGCCCTGGAGCTGGCATCGACGGCCGAGTGAGGCGATGGCAATGATTCTGATGATCGACAATTACGACTCGTTTACCTACAACCTGGTGCAGTATCTCAGGATGTTGGGCCGGCAGGTGCTGGTCCGGCGCAACGACGAGCTGGTCCCCGATGACCTGGAAAAACTTGTCCCCGAGGCGATTGTCATCTCCCCGGGGCCCGGGCGGCCTTCTTCGGCCGGGGTTTGTCTGGAAATCGTGCGGCTTTTCAGCGGCCGCCTGCCCATCCTGGGAGTTTGCCTGGGGCACCAGGTGATTGCCCGTGCTTTCGGGGCCCGCATAGTGCAGGCAAACAGGTTGATGCACGGTAAGACTTCGCAAGTTACTGCCGATGGCAAGGGAGTTTTCAGGTCCATCGACAGGCCTTTTACCGCCATGCGGTACCACAGCCTGGCGGTGGAGGAGTCCAGCCTGCCGGCCTGTCTAAAGGTAAGTGCCAGGGACGAAGAAGGACAGATCATGGGGCTGCGCCACGCAGAGCATCCCACCGAGGGGATCCAGTTTCATCCCGAATCGATAATGACCAGTGTCGGCAAGCGTATCCTGCGAAATTTCATCGAGCTTGCGGCGCAAAATACGTAATAACTTTGGTATTGGGAGAAAGGGAGATGTTTGCTGAATACCTGAGCAGAATAATAGCCGGAAGTGACCTTGGCCGTGACGAGATGGCCGAACTGATGGAAATGGTTCTTGAAGGGCGGGCCACCGATGCCCAGATAGGGGCGATGATGGCGGCTTTGGCCGCCAAGGGTGAAACCTTTGAAGAACTGGCCGGAGCGGCCACCGCCATGCGGCGCAGTGCCGTGAGGATCCAGGCCCTGGGTTTCCCGGTGGTGGACACCTGTGGCACCGGGGGCGATCATTCGGGTACTTTCAACATATCGACAACAACCGCCTTCGTGGTGGCCGGATGCGGGATCACCGTGGCAAAGCATGGTAACCGCTCGGTATCGAGCAAAAGTGGCAGTGCCGATGTACTCGAAGCCCTGGGAGTGGATCTCGACACTGCCCCCGAGATCGTGGAAGAAGCGGTTCAGCAAATCGGAATCGGTTTTTTATACGCCCCCCTTTATCACAGTGCCATGAAACACGCTGCTGCGGCCCGCAAGCAGGTGGGCATCAGGTCGATTTTCAACATGCTCGGCCCCTTGACCAATCCTGCCGGGGCAAATTGCCAACTTCTGGGCGTCTATGCTCCCCACCTGACCGAAATGTTCGCCAGGGCCTTGCAAATGCTGGGAGCCAGGGCGGCATTCGTGGTCCATGGCCATGACGGCCTGGACGAAATCTCGGTCTGCGCCCCCACCAGGATCAGCCAGCTTGAAGACGGACAGATCAAAACCTACGACCTTGAACCGGAAAGATTTTTCGGCAGGCGGGCAGCCCCGGAGCAGATCAAAGGCGCAGATCCCCGCCAAAACGCCGCTATCACCCGGGCCATTCTCGAAGGAACCGAAACCGGCCCCCGTCGCCAGGTCGTCTTGTTGAATGCCGCCGCCGCGCTGGTGGCCGCCGGCAAGGCCGATGACCTAGCAGCCGGTATAGAGCAGGCAGCCGACTCCATCGACAGCGGACGGGCGGCTGCAAAACTTGAGGCCCTGATTGACTTTACCCGCGCTAACGGATGATCGACTGCGATGCACGATTTTTTGCAACAGATACTGGAAGACAAAAAGAAGGAAATAGAACTTCGCCGCCAAAAGATCCCCCTGGAAAGTCTCCGGCAGCTTTGCCCGGCAGCCTCCCCCTGTCGCAGCCTCGAAAAGGTCCTTGCCAAGCCGGGGCCGGCCGGGGTGAATATAATAGCCGAAATCAAGCGCGCCTCGCCTTCCAGGGGCCCCATCTGTCCCGAAGCCGATGCCGTCAGGGTGGCCCGGAAATACCAGCAGGGTGGTGCGGCCGCGATATCCGTCTTGACCGACGCCAAGTATTTCCGGGGCAGCCTTGAAGATCTGCGCCGGGTAAAGCAGGCGGTCGCACTGCCGGTAATGCGCAAGGACTTCATCCTCGACCAATACCAGGTCTTTGAAGCCCGGGCTGCAGGAGCCGACGCCGTGCTGCTCATAGCCCGCATCATGCCGTCTGCGAAGCTGACGGCTCTTTTGGACCTGGTCCGCAAGCTGGAGATGGAAGCCCTGGTTGAAATCCACCGGGTCGCGGACCTTGAAGTCGTGACCGCCATGGACGTGAGCCTGGTTGCCATCAACAATCGCGACCTGGAAACCTTCAAGACCGACCCGGATACGGCCCCCAGGCTCGTCTCCAGGCTCAAGTCGTGGCAGGTGGCGGTGGCCGCCAGCGCCATTGCGGGCGCCGCTGACATCCGTCGCAGCCGCGAGGCCGGAATCCATAACTTCCTGGTTGGTGAAAGCCTAATGCGGGCACCCGATTGTCTTCAACACTTGAAGGAACTGCTTCATGGATGGAAGAAAAGTACTTTCTTGTCCCCAGGTTAAAATCTGCGGCCTTACCAGTGGGGACCAGGCGGCCGCCTGCGCAGAACTCGGAGCAGCAGCCATAGGCTTGGTTTTTCATCCTCCAAGTCCGCGCAACATCGGTATCGAGACGGCTCGTGAAATCACCCGTGCCTTGCCTGGCAGCGTTCGGGCGGTGGGGGTGATGGTTGATCTGGATTATGGAGCGATAGTTGAGCTTGCCTGGCGTTGCGACCTGGATGCAGTCCAGCTGCACGGACAGGAAAACAGCGAGCTTGTAAAGCGGCTGGAAAGTAGCGGCCTGCCGGTGATAAAGGCTCTTTTTGCCCTTCGGAGACCCTACCTTGCCCAGGCCCCGGAATATGCCGGTTGCTGCGGTCTGCTGGCAGAGTGCGGTCGTGGCAAGCTGGCCGGTGGCAATGCCGAGGCCTGGGATTGGTCGGCGGCAGCCCCTTTGTCCCTGTCGGCGCCCCTGGTTCTGGCCGGCGGGCTTTCGCCCGCAAATGTAGAGCAGGCAATCAAGGCCGCCTTGCCGGATGCTGTCGATGCCAGTTCGTCCCTGGAAACAGCGCCCGGCATAAAAGACCTTTCCAGGGTGGCGGAATTCATTGACAAGGTCCGTTGCTGCGTCCGGTTTTACCGCGAGGCGGGACGGGGTCCGAAAAGGGTTTTTTGACATTTCGTGCCCGGATAAAAGGCCCCCTGTTCCCGACCGCCAAAATCATTCCTTCCACGTAACAATTCAGTAAAATTAGTGCATAACCCGGGTTGATAGACCTTCGCCGCATCTTGCCTTTGAGTTTCCTGCCGCGGCCTGATTTTTTCAAGGTGCCGTTTGACCGGCCGTTCAAGAAGATCTGGTTTACCATCACTTGGCCCGGAGCAGGTTCAGGCCTGTTTTTATATTTCAAGGACCTAGGAATTGACGATGTTTTGTGATGGCAGAACAA
>JALVRI010000221.1 GCA_027031325.1 Desulfobacteraceae bacterium | reverse complement strand
GATCGGAAAATGACATGATGTCCGATCCGCTCAGGACATCGCTGACGATCCGGTCTTGGCCTCCCGCAAAAGAAGCCGCCCGGCAGATCTTGCCGTTGTGAACCCCGTGGACCGAGCCGATAATCCGTCCGTAATGGAGGGGGTTTCCGAGAGAATCGATCACGTCGTAGTTTACCCCGTCCCAGGTGGTACATTCGTCGAAACGCCACTGGGCCTCCATCCCGACGGTATAAGGCGCCGAGGCACCCGAGCCTGAAAGGGGGATGGTAACGGTGAAGGTAAGCTGGGCGGTGTTGCCTGAACAGGACGAGTCGCTGGCTGTAAGGATGAAGGTGTACGGGCCGGGGCCGGTGGTGGTCTCCCCGTTTTTGCGAACTACGCAGGAGCCTGAACCTGTACCGGCGACTTCGAAGCCGTCGGCCCCTCCAGTGGAAAGGCTCCAGGAGATATCCCCGACGTGACCCCCGGATACTTCGAAGGTTTCCTGTTGGGATGCCGTCGTCCACTGGATATCGGTCCCGGTGCCGCTGGTACGGATTAGATTCAGGTCGGCCGTTACCGTGATGGGGAAGGACTTGCTGGCGGTTTTGGGCCCGCCGCCGGACGCCGGGGTGGAGTCGGTGACGGATACCGTGATGGTGTGAGTGCCGGGGCACTGGTCGAGCCTTCCCGATAGCTGCCCGGTGTAGGTGTGCAGAAACAGGCTGCTGAAACCGCCGTTGTTCGTCAATTGCCACTGGTAGGGGGTCATCCCGCCGCTTGCCTGGATGGTGGCATTGTAGTTTTCGGCAACCTTGCCCGAGGGCAGGGAACCGGTTACGATATTCACGTTTGAGCCGCCTGGCGCGCACGGCGCCACGCCGTAGCAATCCTGGTCATCACAATCTATGTAACCATCACCATCATCGTCGGTTCCGTTCTGGCATCCGTTGCTATAGTTGTTTTCGGCGGCTCCCGCTACGCCGCCCGCACCACCTCCTGGGCTTCCGGTACACAAGTTGCCGTTGAGGTAGGCAAAAGATGTGGCCCGCACCAGATCGTCGTAGGACTGGTCCGTCACCTTGGCGGGAGCCTCGAATTCTTCGGCAGGGGCGCTGCCATTGCGGCCATCGAAAAATCCGTTGGCCCCGTCGCTGTCCTGGGAACCACCACTGGCAAGGACCCAGGCCTGGGCCGAAGCAGTGGTTCCATCATGGGTATGGACAAGATTGGTGTCGGGGTTGGCAATGAAATTTGTAAGGCAGAGGGTGCAAGGGGCCGCGGAACACAATCCATTGACGGTTGTACGGATCATGTCGCGGTAAACACCGTAGCGGACAGGGTTGTTCCAGGCATCTTTGGCGTCAGACAACCCTATGGTGACATAGGGGACCTGTCCCACGTAGGCGGTGCATGTGTCGTCGGTCGGCGGATTGGACCCGCTGGTGCGGTTTTCCTGGCCGTCACCATCCGTGTCAGGACATGGGCACCTTCCATTGGCAGCCACATATCCTTTGATGGCATAATCGATCTTTTCCAGGATGGCCCTCGATTTTCTGACCTTGGCCGATTTGATGAGTGATGGAAGCACCGTAATGACAATGGACAAGACTATCCCCACAATGACGATGACGATCGCCATTTCGATCAGTGTAAAACCGGACTTGTCATCAAAACGGCTTGGTATCATGAGCAATCCTAAAAAGTTGACCTCATGGCCGGCCCCATCGCCGACCGCCGTTGAATCAGTCGCCCCTTGCAAACCGGCTTCATCTCTTTGGTGGTGGAGGCAAAGGGCCTTGGCGGTCGGTCGACTGTGGGTGTCACTCAGGCTTGTTTGAAAGGTCCTGTTTGAGTTTCTTTTCGACTTCCGCAAAAAGGGCTTTCTTTTTCTTTTCGCGTTCCTGCTTGATCGTTTCTATCCTGGCATCCATCTGGCGGCGCTTGGCTTGGAATTTCTGCAATTCCTTGTCCAGGCCTGTATTTTCGGTTTCTCTGGGCAACCCTTCCAGTTCCAGGTGGTCTTGAATCAACAAGCGTATTTGACTGCCGCTTTCAATTTCACGCACGATTCCAGTTTCCACCAGCTTTCGGCAGATCCGGCCTGCCTGTTCCGGCCCCATTCCAAGCATGGAAGCCACCTGCTGCACGGTAGGCGGAGCCTTGTGGCGGTATTCGAGGATACGCATGGCGGCGACAAAAAGATGACCACTCTGGTAAAGGTTGATTCTCCCCATTCGACATTCTCCATATTATTATTGATCGGACCTTGAGCGAAAATCTTGAGCGGGACTGCCGAGTCACTTGACAGCCCTAACCCAGAAGAGTAACATGGTCGCCATGATTGTCAAGCGTTTCGGCCAGTTGCTGGACAAACCACCACCGCTTTAAACAGCCGGTCAGCGCAAGACAGGCGGTTTGACGAGGCTCTCAGCTCCGGCCTGATCCTGGTGTGCACTTGTTTGCAGGATGGCTTCCGTGGCGATTTCAGCAGGTGATAATATGGCGCTATACCAACATACAGGGGGAGGTAAAAATATCATGACCGAAATTATTGATGTCAAAGGCAGGGAAATCCTTGATTCACGGGGAAACCCGACGGTAGAGGTGGACATCACCCTGGCCTGTGGCGCCGTGGGCCGGGCTGCTGTACCTTCCGGTGCCTCCACCGGATCCCGCGAGGCCTTGGAGCTCCGCAACAAGCGTGCCAAGCGCTATGGAGGCAAGGGGGTGACCACGGCCGTCAAAAACGTCAATACCACCATCGCCACGGCGATAATCGGGATGGACGCTGCTGATCAGATGGCCCTGGACAAGGCCATGATCGAGTTGGACGGGACGGCCAACAAATCCAAGCTGGGAGCAAACGCAATTCTGGGTGTCTCCATGGCGGCGGCCCGTGCGGCCGCCCAGGCTTATGGTCTGCCCCTTTACCGGTATCTGGGAGGTATCAATGCCCGTAGCCTGCCTGTGCCGCTGATGAACGTGGTCAATGGAGGAGCCCACGCCGGAAATAATCTCGATATCCAGGAATTCATGATAGTTCCCTTTGGAGCGAAATCCATCGCCCAGGCAGTTCAGATGGGGGCCGAGACTTTTCACGCCCTCAAGAAGATCCTGTCATCCAGGGGCCTGAACACCGCGGTGGGCGATGAAGGCGGCTTTGCCCCGGATCTGGATTCAAACGAGGAAGCTGTTACCCTGATCATAGAGGCAATCGAGGCCGCCGGCTATGCTCCCGGCAAGGATATCGGGCTTGCCCTGGACTCTGCCGCCAGTGAGTTCTACAGCAAGGGGCGCTACCACCTAAAGTCCGAAAAACGCAGCCTGACTGCGGAACAGATGGTGGACTACTATGAACAGTTGATAGACAAGTACCCCATAGTTTCCATAGAGGACGGGTTGGCAGAGCAGGACTGGAAAGGGTGGGCCGTTATGACCGAGCGCCTCGAAGATACCATCCAGATAGTCGGAGACGATATCTTTGTCACCAACCCGAAGATTTTTGCCAAGGGTATCGACCAGGGTATAGCCAACTCGATCCTGATCAAGCTCAACCAGATCGGAACTGTCACCGAAACCCTGGACACCATCGAGATGGCTCGCCAGGCCGGTTATACCACCGTCATTTCCCATCGTTCCGGTGAAACCGAGGATACCTTCATCGCAGATTTGGTGGTGGCGGTAAACGGCGGACAAATCAAGACCGGTTCCATGTCCCGGACCGACCGCATAGCCAAGTACAACCAATTGATCCGCATCGAAGAGTCGCTGGGAAGCGGGGCGAAATTTTCGGAAGAGATTTTTATCGCCCATTGAAGATGGTTTTAGCAGGCTGTTAGAGAAGTTTCGGGGGTGGCGATCTGCTCCCTGACAGATGGGTCTTGACTCAAAATCAATCCCGGGCGGCCGCCGGCAGCCCCCGGGGCGGCGGAGTTTGCAGTGGCGGGCAGAAGAAGCAGGATTTGGGTCGTGCTGGTGGTTTGGATCGGAAGTTGGCTGCTTCCCGGAGCGGTTTTGCCCGGACTTGCCCATGTGCCTGAAGGACCACACTTGATTGCTTTGATGGCCGATGCACTGGCGGGCGCGAAACGGTTGCGGGTGATTCAGCAGGTTGTAGACAATCCGGTTCAACTTGGGTTGTTACCCGGGCAAATGGGCGGGGGCCTTGGCCCTGGAGAGCAAGCCGACGCCGGGGCCGTTTTTGAGCCGGGTTCCGAGGAGCGGGCCCCTGGGGCTACCCGGCCCCTGCAATGGAAGGAGACCCTCAGTTTTATTTTCCCCGACCGTTTGCGACGGGATGCCTGGATAACAGGGGTCAACCGTGTAGAGATTGTAAACCGGGACAAGCAGGTACGCATTACAAGTGGCGGTATCCAGCCTTGGAAACCGGAGCGGAGCGATGCCTATCTTGAGCCCTTGCTCTACCGCCGGCGTTTTCTTTTGCAACGCAAACTGGCCGAAAGGGGAGTGGATTTCAATCTCAGCAGCCTGGGGCGTTGGGAGCACCGGCTGGTTTACGTTATCGGTGCCCGCTTCCCGGAGTTTTCCAGGATCCAGTTGTGGATCGATAAGCAGAACTTTTTGCCCCTGCGCTGGATCTTCCCCCCGCTATCGCAAGACCTCTCCGGCCGGGGCCAGAGCGTACCCGGCTATGAGATAACTTACAGCGGCTGGAGAAAGGAAGGCCGTTGCTGGTATCCCGGCAAGATAGAATTTTACCGTAAGGGCCGCCTTGTCCGCAGGATCGAGGTGCTGGAAGTGCTGCCGGAGGCGGATTTCGCCGAGGCCCTCTTCGACCTGGATTATCTTGAAAGCATTTACGGCCGCCGGGTTGTTGAAAAAAAGGAGGAGGATCAGAACAAGGCCGAAAGCGACCTGGACGAAGTGCACCAGGCAATCGATGCTTTCCATAAAAAGTTCAAGGATTGAATCCGGCCCGGGCAAACAGGCTTTTCAGCCGACCGGCTTTGTGGTATCAACCCAGCCAACAACCATAACGGCCGGTGCAGTTGGAACGGACGCAAGGAACCATTGAGGTCGGTATTGCGACTCGGCGGAACCGGAGAGTATGACTGCTTTCTTTTAATCGAAACAGGTTTGGAACCAATAGACAAGGAAGAGGATTCATGGGTAAAGACGCTAAGTTCATTTTTATCACCGGAGGCGTACTTTCTTCGTTGGGCAAGGGGCTTGCATCGGCCGCAATCGGAGCCCTGCTGGAAAGCAGGGGCCTCAGCGTCACAATCCAGAAGCTGGACCCTTACATTAACGTCGATCCCGGGACCATGAATCCCTTCCAGCACGGCGAAGTCTTTGTCACCGACGATGGCGCCGAAACCGACCTTGACCTGGGACATTACGAGCGTTTCACCCATGCAAGTCTTGGCAAGGACAACAACTTTACTACCGGTAAAATCTACCACTCGGTAATTACCAAGGAACGCAGGGGAGAATACCTCGGGGGTACGGTCCAGGTCATTCCCCATATTACTGACGAGATCAAAAATAGTATCCGGCTGGTTTCAAAGGACGTGGACATCGTCATCGTTGAAATCGGAGGCACCATCGGGGATATTGAGAGCCTTCCTTTTCTGGAGGCCATTCGCCAGTTCCGGGCCGATGCCGGCAAGGAGAACGTGATCTACATTCACCTTACCCTGGTGCCTTACATAGGGACGGCCGGCGAGTTGAAAACCAAGCCGACCCAGCACAGCGTCAAAGAGCTTCGCAGTATCGGCATTCAGCCCGATATCCTGCTGTGCCGTACCGATCGCTATCTTCCGGACGACATCAAGGCCAAGATAGCCTTGTTTTGCAACGTGGGAACCGACGCGGTGATCACCGCCAA
>JALVRI010000220.1 GCA_027031325.1 Desulfobacteraceae bacterium | reverse complement strand
TGGGGTTCGGCCCACGTATCTTGGGTAAGAAAATAGGCCGCACGGACTACCGCTTGTCGGCCATTCCCCTTGGCGGTTACGTCAAGATGGTCGGCGATGAACCGGATCAGGAACTGGCCCCCGAAGACATTCCCTATTCGTTTACCCATAAACATGTTGTTAAACGGATCCTGATCGTGGCTGCCGGGCCTTTTTTCAACCTTTTCCTGGCAGCCCTGATATTCTGGATCCTTTTCTGGACCCACGGTGAGTTTGTCCTGGAACCGGTGGTAGGTAGGGTTACTCCGAACACCCCGGCCGCCGTGGCCGGTCTGAAACCCGGTGACCGGATCCTGGCCATTGACCGGCAGGCCATCGCAAGCTGGCAGGAAATGGCCGGGATCATATCGGGCAGTAAGGGCCGCAGCTTGCTGCTGGAAGTACAACGGCGGGACAAGGTTCTTGATTTGAAGGTCCAGCCCCGTAAGACCAGAACGAAGAACATCTTCGGCGAAGAGATAGAAAAATGGGTCATCGGCATAACTTCCTCCGGCGACTATACCACCAAGCC
Organism: Desulfobacteraceae bacterium; assembly: GCA_027031325.1. GTDB lineage: Bacteria > Desulfobacterota > Desulfobacteria > Desulfobacterales > Desulfosarcinaceae > JALVQM01. The sequence goes on along the minus strand of JALVRI010000220.1, from coordinate 1,279 downwards.
GATGGGACCTTTTGAGGCCGCCGGGGCGGGATTGCTCCAGACCTGGGACCTGACCCGCCTTACGGTGGTAAGTATTTTCAAGATCATCAAGGGCAGCGTCTCCAGCAGGACCCTTGGCGGACCGCTGATGATAGCCAAGATGGCCGGTCAACAAGCCAAGGCCGGAGCCTCCAGCTTGATAGCCTTCATCGCCTTTTTGAGTGTCAGCCTGGCGGTGCTGAACTTTCTGCCGATCCCGGTCCTTGACGGCGGTCATTTGTTGTTTTTTATCATCGAAGCCATCATCGGCAAGCCGGTAAATACCCGGGTGCGCGAAATAGCCCAGCAGGCCGGAATTTTTATCTTGATCTTGTTGATGATTTTCGTTTTTTATAATGACGTCATGCAGCTTTTTTTCAACGCTTCATGACGGCCGCCTTATTGCCAGGTTTTTCTCACTCCAACCTTAACAGGCTGTTGAAAAACGTCATGAGCGCAGGTCAGACAAGCCAAAATCCGACCAAAAAGCGCAGTTTATTGGTAATAAATGAGCGTTTTTATGAGGATTTAACGCCGTATGGCCAAGCGTAATTGTTTTTCAACATCCTGTTAAAAGTTTTACCAGAGACCGACATGCCTTACCGAATAGAAATCGCTTTGAAGCCGGAGCTGATGGATGCCGAAGGACAGGCCCTGCGCCAGAAGGCCGGTGACTACTTCGGCCTCAGACTGGGGCAGGTGCGTACCATCAATATTGTCACCATCGATGCGCCCCTTACCGCAGAGCAGGTAAAACGCGCCCGGGATGAGATTTTCACCAATCCGGTTACCCAGTGGTCATCCCTGGAACCCTTGCCGGTCGATTTCGACTGGTGTATCTGGGTTGGTTACCGCCCGGGTGTCAAGGACAATGCCGGTGACACCGCCATTGAAGCCATGGCCGATCTGCTCCAGATCAATTTCAGCGACGACGACGCGGTTTACACTTCAAAGCGTTACTGCATCAAGGGAGATGGGATTTCCGCCGGGCAGATAGAGCTGCTGGCCTCCGAGTTGCTGGCCAACGACATTATCCAGCAATGGCGGATCTACAGCCGGGATCAGTGGAATCCGGAGCAAGGCATAGGTTACATCCTGCCCAAAGTCCGCCTGGACCACCGCCCCACTGTCACCACCATCCCCATCGATTCAGATCAGAGCTTGAGGCAGATAAGCGACCAACGCAATCTGGCCCTCAATCCGGCCGATATCCCCACCATCAGGGCCTACTTTTTGAATCCGGAAGTAATGGCCCGGCGCA
>JALVRI010000219.1 GCA_027031325.1 Desulfobacteraceae bacterium | reverse complement strand
CGGTTGGTTCCACGCGGCACGGGTCATTTAGTCCCGGAGTCGAAAGCTGAGCGGAAGTCATGCACTTTCCCCTGGTTTTTTGTTTGCGTTGCAAGTTTCGATTGCAATAGGGGTGCCATAAAACATAGGGATCGGCATGCAGCACCAATACCTTTGTCTGCGGCGAAAGGGCTGTCGGCCCGGCACAACACAGAAAGGTCTTGACCGGCTTGGGGGACAAAGGCGCCCAAGCCCCAAAAAAGACCTTCACGGGTGACGAAAATATGACGTGCGGTGGGGAGATGGAATCAAATCTTGACGCCCGCGCCCGCCGGCAGCTTCCATGCGGGCACGGGAGTCCGGCGTGAAATCTTTAGCCGGAAGAGCCGCGCAAGCCTGCGGCGATATTTTGGTTGATCCTGATGATAATGTCCAGTTTTTGCGGGTCCGGGAATGCCATGGCTTCGAAAATGCGGCGATCTATGAAACGGCTCAGCTGTAAAAGGTTGAGCCGCACGGGCTTTGGCAAAGGGTGGTTCTCGCGGGCCAATTCAACCTGGAAGATACTCCAGATGCGCTGGTTGTACCGCAAAGCTGAGTCGAGCATCTCCTTGCGCTCGGGAGAATCCCAGTTCCGCTGTACCTCGATAAGCTTCAAGGCTGCCTGGGTCAGCACCCGGGCTTCGGTTTCCCGACCCGAACTGGTATTCTTATCCACATTTTCGTAAGTTTTGACGGCATTGCTTAGCACTTTCTATGGCCTCCTGTTCGTATGCGATCAGTTTGCGTGCTGTCTTGAGAGCCTTGTAATAATTCCGGTTGACGATATGTTCGCTGATGGCATCGATGATGCCGACGGCAGAAGGTGCGGCCTGGATGAACTCGCGCACCAGTTGCCAGTAAAGGTTATGGTGGCTGACGATGTTTTGCTCGTCGATATACATCAACTGAACCACGAAATATATCCTGCGGGCAGGAGAGTCGGCCTCTTTTTGGCTCATTATGTTTTTCTGGCGCAGAATTGGCACTTCGTTTTCGACGATCAATTCGCATCGTCCCCCTGCGTTGGTGACGACGGCACCCCCAAGAATCATTCTTTCCCCGGGCTTCAAGGTCAATTTAAGGGCCATGGGCTTGGAATCTCCTTTGAGACTTGGTACCGATTCAAAAGGCACAAGCATTTTCTGTGCCCGCTGGGATCAGATGGCGGTGGCTATGCCTTTGGCTTTCCAGGCCAGAGTCCGGCGTTTGTTCGCCACCCGGGAAATGGCGTTTTTGACAACCTCCAGGGTGTCGTTGAGCCGACCTTCCGGGATTGTGCCGGGAAGGGGGGCAAGCCCGAGCCGGTCGACGGCGCTATGGGAAAGCGGTTGTCCCTGCCGTCTGTCGTGCTCCTGGTCTGTTTCCTCGGTTTCCGGTGGCACCTCGAGCTTTTCAACCAGGTGCCACAGGGCGTTGAACTGTTTTATGAGTTCTTTTTGTTGACGGCTTTGCGGCGGAAAGGGCGGGTAATGTTTGACATAACCCTCGATGATGGACTGCATTTTTTCCAGGTGCCCCTGGATGGATTCCAAGGTCTTGTCCCATTGCCGGATCGACTTGGCCAGTTTCCTTAACTTGGCCTTGTCCATTTCCAGGCGGGCAAAATCCCCCCCATCCACCGTTACGTTTTCGTCGTCCGGTTGAAATCGTTTGCCTGCCGCCGTGGAGGAAGCTGCAGCTTTTCCACTTGAATGGCCATCAGAAGGCTTTTGGGAGACGGCGTTGGAAGGGGCGACCCCTGTTGTTGCCTGAAATTGGGGTGTGATTTTTTCCGCTTCCATTTCAGTCCCCCCGGTTCAAGGGTGTGTG
>JALVRI010000218.1 GCA_027031325.1 Desulfobacteraceae bacterium | reverse complement strand
AAATCGTCTTCATGCTTATAGACGTAAATGTCAGGAGTTATGTACTGGGGTTCTTCCGAGCTGAATTTGCGGCCCGGCTTGGGTTCCATCCCGGTGATAATGTTTACCGCGGTGATAACATCATCAAGCTTTACTTTCAAGGCCCTGCAAATAGCCCTGTAGTTCTTGTTTTCCAAATGATTAAGATGATTTTCGATGATGCGCGTAACCAAGGTATTCTCTACTCCAAGGGTGCGGGCCTGGATAAGAAGGCATTCTGTAAGGTCTCGTGCGCAGACCCCCGGGGGGTCAAAGGTTTGCATCAGATTGAGAACTTTTTCAACTTGCTCGACAGGTGCCTGGGCCAGGTCCGAAAGCTCCTCCACCGTAGCCTTCAAATAGCCGTCTTTATCCAAATTGCCGATTATCAGGCTACCTATACGTTTCTCTTCCTCACTTGGAGAACTCATCAAGAGCTGCCAGTTGAGGTGATCACTGAGAGATTCCTTGCTGGAAACAAACGCTTCGTACTGGGGGGTATCCCTTTCTTCGGTTTCAAAGCGGATACGACCCGGGGAGTTATACTCATCGATGTAGTTGCTCCAGTCGATGTCGCTTGGTAATTTTTCTTCTATGGTTATTTCTTTGGTTTTTTCAACCTGTGGTTGTTCTGCAGCCTGTTCTTCACTCAACTGTTCCTTCGGTGTTGTCTCCTGCACTTCTTCAAGGGTAGGGTTTTCTTCCAGTTCCTGCCTGATGGCATCCATCAATTCCAGGCGCGAAAGTTGCAGCAGCTTGATCGCCATCTGCAACTGGGGTGTCATTATCAGCTGTTGGGTCAGTTTGAGCTGTTGTCTCAGTTCGATAGCCATATTACAATTTAAACTCGTCTCCCAGGTAGATGCGGCGGGCAATCTTGCTCGCGGCAATGTGTTCAGGTGTACCGGATTCGATTACTTTGCCGTCGGCCAAAATATATGCCCGGTCGCATGCCTCCAAAGTTTCCCTCACATTATGGTCCGAAATTAAAATCCCGATCTTTCGTTCTTTCAAATGGCTTATGATATTCTTTATGTCAATGACCGCCAGGGGATCAATCCCGGCAAAAGGCTCATCCAGTAAGATGAAAGCCGGCCTGGTGGCAAGGGCTCGTGATATTTCCAAGCGTCTTCGTTCGCCACCGGACAATACGGAAGCTTTGCTGTCCTTGATATGGGTGATACCCAATTCCTCCAGCAGTTCCTCGGCGCGGTTCCTGCACTCATCCTTGCCCAGCCCCAGCGTTTCCAGGATTGCCAGCAGGTTTTGGTATACCGACAGCTTCCTGAACACCGAAGCTTCTTGGGGCAGATAACCGATTCCTTTGCGGGCCCTTATATACATGGGGCAAGCGCTTAGATCTTCTTCGTCCAGGAAAACCTTGCCTCCATCTGCTTTTATCAGGCCGACGGTCATGTAAAAAGTCGTGGTTTTGCCGGCGCCGTTTGGTCCCAACAGTCCGACCACCTGGCCGCTGGCCACATTGAGGCTCACCCCTTTAACGACTTTTCTGCCGTTGTAAACCTTAACCAGATTGCGAATGTCAAGAATCGCCATAAGAGGTTATCACAAACCTGGAACCGGTCCCATTGGGAAGATTTGGCCTTTGGTCGGGGACAATCCGGTGTTCATTCCAAAACCTCCTTGTCACTGTAAATCACGGCCTCCACCTGTTTCCCGGGTGAACCGCTGACCCGGATCCTTCCCTCCCGCCTGAAAAATACTATCTTTTTTCCTGTAATTGTGTCCTTTCCGCTTTGGAGACGGGAGCCTTCACCCTCTAGGGTCAGGATCTGATCCGCTGTACTATATACTGCCTTCTTGG
>JALVRI010000217.1 GCA_027031325.1 Desulfobacteraceae bacterium | reverse complement strand
ATTGCAGTATGGATTCGGCTTTTTTGAAACCATCCGTAGCCTTGGCGGGCGCCAGCCCCTGCTGGAGAGCCACCGGAAAAGGTTCGAAAAGAGCTGGAAGGAGCTTTTCGGCCTCCCCGGACCTGGGTTGGACTGGAAAGCGGTGATAGCACAAGTGCTGGCTGCAAACGGCCTGCAAGGCGAAAGTGCGGCGGTTAAGATTCTGGCAGCTTTCGGAACCCGCTCCAGGCCACCGCTGGACTGCAACCTGGTGGTCAGCGCCAGGCCCTATGTCCACCGCCTCAAGGCCTTGGGGGTGGAAGGGTTGGACCTGGCAACCTATCCCCATGCGCGCCAAAGCCCACTTGCGGCCCACAAGAGCCTCAACTATCTATTTTATCACCTGGCCGGCAAGTGGGCGGTTGAAAACGGTTTCCACGAGGCCCTGGTGCTGAACAGCGACGGTACTGTCTCCGAGACCAATACCGCTGCCTTGGTGGTCATCCGGGGCGATAGGGCGGAGCTTCCCCTTTCTTCGGCCAGCCTGCCCAGCGTCATGACTGCTGCTGCCGGACAGGCTCTGAAACGTATCGGCTATGCAGTGGAAACAAGGATCCTGAAGGTCGAAGACCTGATCTCAGCCGACGGAGTTTTCCTGGCCAATGCCCTGATGGGACTGGTGCCGGCTTTGAGCCTGGACGGCAGGCCCCTGGCAAGGGCTGAACTTGCCTGGCGAAAGTTGAACCGGGAAATCCTGGGCCCGGGTTGGGATGAATGAAGCTGAAGAAGCCCTACCCTTTGAGGAGGTGGCCGACAATATGGCCCAGCTCGGGGAATATCAGGGCTTTGCAGGCCAGTTTGCAAGCCTTGAGGCTGCCGGGGATGCAGAAAACCACCGCCGGACCGATTGTGCCGGCACAGGCCCTTGAAAGCAGGGCCGCCGAGTCGATTTGTTCGTAACTGAGCTGGGCAAAAATCGATCCAAAGGCGCCCAGGTGCTTGTCGAAGAGGGGTTCTACGGCCTCGATGGTTACATCCAGGGGACTTACCCCCGTGCCGCCGGAAACGATGACCGCCTGGGCCCCGGAAAAGTTGAGCATTCCGTTCAAGCCCGCGCGGATGTCTTCGATCCGGTCTTTGACCACCTTGTGAACCACCACTTCGTGGCCTTCCCTGGTTGCCCGTTTTGCCATCCAGTGGCCGCTTTGATCATCCTGGACAGACCTGGTTGTAGAGACCGTCAGCAGGCCAAGTCTGACTGCGGCCGGGCTGCGGTGTTTGTGTTCACGGGTTCCCATTGGGTCAGTCCTTTCTTCAGGCGGGATTGACCAGGACCGCATCCTGGCCGTCATGTTCGCTCAGCAGAACGTTTACCACTTCCGAGCGGCGGGTCGTGATCTGTTTGCCGGTGTAGTCTCCCTGGATGGGAAGTTCCCGGTGACCGCGGTCGATGAGCACTGCCAGCTCGATGCGGGCCGGACGGCCGAAATCGATCACCGCGTCCATGGCGGCCCGCACTGTCCGGCCGGTGTAAAGAACGTCGTCAACCAGGACGATCTGCTTGCCGTCTACCGAAAACGGAATGTTGGTCTGCTTCACAAGCGGCTGGTGGCTGATCTGGGTCCAGTCGTCGCGGTAGAGGGTGATATCGATCTCACCGCACGGGATTTCGACCCCTTCGACCGCTTCCAGGTTGGCCTCCAGCCTGCGTGCCAGGAAAACACCCCTGGTGTGGATACCTATCAAGGCAAGATCCCTGGTTCCGGCATGTCGTTCAAGGATCTGGTGGGCCATCCGTTTCAGGATCCGCTCGATCTCGCCCCCGTCTAGAACCTGGTAAGAATCGGCCATGATATGCTCTCCA
>JALVRI010000216.1 GCA_027031325.1 Desulfobacteraceae bacterium | reverse complement strand
CGGGGTTGTGTAACCCGGCGATAAGTTCGGCCAGGGCATGAGCTGGGTTAAGAAAAGTTCCTCCAAAAGTCCCCGAATGGACGTCCCTGGTGGCCGAGCAAAGGTCTACCTGGAGGCCCACCAGGCCGCGCAGCCCCAAGATTACGGCAGGTTGGTCGGTGCTCCACTGGACCGAATCGGCATTGAGCACCATGTCGCAGGCCAGCAGCTGGCGGTGTTTGGCGATGAGTTCCGGCATTTGGGGACTGCCGATTTCTTCTTCTCCCTCGAAGAGGCATTTGATGTTGACCGGTAGCCTGCCCTCGGTTGCCAGCAAGGCCTCCAGAGCTATTACCGGAATCAGCATGTTGCCCTTGTCGTCCGAAGCCCCCCGGCCGACAATCCGGTCATTTTCGATAATCGGTTGAAAGGGATCGTGCTGCCAGAGCTCCAGGGGGTCGGCCGGTTGGACGTCGAAATGACCGTAGATCATGATGGTCGGACGTCCGGGTGCCCTTAGCCAATCGGCATAGACTGCCGGATGTCCTCCTGTTTCAAGCAGCATGCAATTTTGCATCCCGATTTTAAGGAGCTTGTCCCTTACCCAATGGGCGGCCCGCTCGACGTCGGCTTGATGGCCCGGCAGGGCGGAGATACTGGCAATGGCCAAAAAGTCCAGTAAATCGGCTTCGAAAAGGGGCTGGTTTCGCTCCAGGTAATTTAGCCAGGCCGTCATCTTTTTGTTCTCCTTGCTGAAATTGTGAGATATATTCCCGGAGACAGGATCTTTCAACTTCAACGCGCTTGTATGCGGACAATTGATGTAATACCTTTGGCAGGTGGATACAAGCCTAAACGGCAAACCAAGGAAATTGGCGGCCTTGATCAGGACCGGTTCCGGGCCTTTGTTTTGAGAAAAATCAAAAGGAGTTGTGCTTAGATGTTACGTGTTTTCAAAGACGACGTGCTGGATCCACAGAAGTTCACCATAACCCTTGAACTTGTGCCGGGTGGAGATTCTACCGGCCGTTCGGTCGATACCGTGATGGGGATCGCATCCGATGCTTTTGCCGACGGCAGGATCTCGGCGGTGAGCATAACCGACAACCCGGGGGGCAACCCGTCCCTGAGCCCCGATGTGATAGGCCACCGTATTTTTACAACCGGTATGGATGTTATCGTCCATTTTACCTGCCGCGACACCAACCGGGTGGGCATGGAGAGCAGGGCCCTCCAGTTGGCCATGATGGGGATGAAGAATATCCTGGCCCTGACGGGGGATTTCGCCGGCAAGGGTTTTGGGGGCCAGGGAGCACCGGTTTTCGACCTGGATTCGGTTCAGCTCCAGATACTGCTTGGCTTGTTGAGCGAAAGGATGGAAGAGGCCGGAGATCCGGATGGTTTCTTTGCCGGCTGCGCGGTGTCACCATTCAAGTGGACCGAAGCCGAGTCCTTTGCCCAGTACAGCAAGTTGTGCCGTAAGCTGGGGGCCGGAGCGGGTTTTGTCATCACCCAGTTGGGATACGATGCCGCCAAGTTCGATGAACTCATCCGCCTCCTGCGCTACCTGGGACTCGATGTGCCGGTGCTCGGATCGGTTTACATGCTGACACCTGTTGCGGCCAGGATAATGAATGCCGGCAAGGTGCCGGGAGCCTTTGTCAGTGATAAGCTTTTGGGCGAGGTAGAGCTTAGGTGGGCTGATAGGCGGTCCGGAAGGAATTGGTCCATAGAGCATACCGCCCGCCTGGCAGCCATTCTCAAAGGCCTGGGATACAGGGGGATTCATATCGGCGGCGTTCACAAAGATTTTGAAACCGCAGGCAGGATGCTTGACAGGTTCGAGCAGATCCAGTCCCATTGGAG
>JALVRI010000215.1 GCA_027031325.1 Desulfobacteraceae bacterium | reverse complement strand
GTCATCCTGTGCTCAGGGTTCGGAGAGTCGATGGTCCCCAAGTCGGCTGAAAATCCGGCCATTGCAGCCTGGCTTATGAAACCGGTGGTCATGGAACAATTGGCCGCCACCGTCCGCAAGGTCCTCGATGAAGCCGGGCCGGATGGGTAGGGCGCCTTGTGTCAGGGGTTGTCGCCCTCTCCGCCGGCCGGTTCCTGGAGAATGTTCATCCCGATGTAGATATAGTGCAGCCCGGAAATTATGGTTACCACGGCCGTAGCCCAGTAAAGGTAGCCGGAAAGTTGTGCCAGGCGGGCTTTTTGAGGGTCAAAGAGGGTCGTCAGGACGGTAACGATCTGCAAGGTGGTGGTCAGCTTGCTGATCAGGCTTGGCCGCACTTCGTATGATTTTTGAAACAAAGTCAGTATGGATATCCCCATGACGATGATCACGTCCCTGGCGATAACGATGACCGCCAGCCAGGAAGGTACTATGTCCAGAACGGCCAGGGCCACGAAAGAAGATGCCAGCAGCAGCTTGTCGGCGGCCGGGTCGAGGTAAGCCCCCAGGGTGGTGCGCTGGTTGAAATAGCGCGCGATGAACCCGTCCAGGCCGTCGCTGATGCCGGCGATGGCAAATACCAGCAAAGCCATCGTAAACATGTCCTTCAGCAACAGGATGACGAACAGCGGGGTAAGCAGGATCCGGATCAATGTCAGGATGTTGGGTATGTTCATGAAAATATTCCCGTTTCGGCAGCCACCCGGAAGACAGGGCCGTCCGCTTAACGCGCAACCAAGTTGAGGCTGATTTCGTTTTTCCCGATTTGATAGATGTTGATGCCGAAATTTCCAAACTGCTTTGCCAGCAACGCCTGGGCCAGGGATTGGGCATTGCCCTGGTAGTCTACTTCCAGTTCCGCCTGGTCGGGCGTGATCTGGGCCAGGCGGACCGCATCCACCCCGGAAACGGTGGCCAGTACTCCCCGAAAGCGGACGAAGTTGGCGATCTGGCCGCCGGTGCCGGTGACCACCACTTTGATCGCTTCACTGGTTTGGGTCTGCTTTTTCCAGTAGGCCTCGATCTTGGCGGCCAGATCATCGGCCGCCTGGACGGCAGCGGCTTCCAGAGCCCTCCGGCCGCCTTCGGCCGCATCGGTGTAGACCGCCGCGCCGGACTGTTCGGTTGAGCCGATTTTGACCCCTCCATCGACTTTCAGGGCTGCAAGGCGTATGCTGGCGTTGAAAGAACGGATGGTTTCTCCCATGGTGTTGGCCGATTCTGAGGCGGTGGCCGTTCCAAAAACCACCACGTCGGCGTTGAGGGAACGGCCCAGGGCTTCGGCCTGATCCGGGCTGAAAGTGTCGGGAAGACTTTGGTTTAAGACCTCAGGTTCCGGTTTGATCATGATGAAGCCTTTGGCGGCCAGCCGGTCCGCCAGGATCCTGCCGGAGACAACCGACCGGTCCGGGCTGCCTGGCCACCACGGCCGGAACTGTTCTTCGTTTACCCGGCGTTCGGAGATCAACACCAGGACTCGCGGATAGGGGGCGCTGCCCAGCATCAGGCCGATGGCGGCAAGCTGAGCCTTGAGCCTTTCCATGGAGATGGTGGCCTGGACCGCCACCCGGTAGTGCTTGTCGTGAACCGCTTCGGCCAGGACCTTGTAGCCGGGAATGAAACTTTCTGTCTTGGAGAGCAGGGCCTGGCCTATCAGTTGAAACTTGTCCACGATGGTTTCGGGGGGCAAGAGCTTTGCAAGGGCCCGGTTGACAGCCTCTTCCAGGCCGTCTGCAACCGCCCGGCGGCGTGCTTCCGGCAGCTTGTCGGAAATGACCGGGCTTGAGCCGATCACCGTCACCGTAAGCT
>JALVRI010000214.1 GCA_027031325.1 Desulfobacteraceae bacterium | reverse complement strand
GCAGCTCCCGACCGGTTCTCATACCAGGGCAGTATCCACATCCTGGGATACGGTATCGACGTGACCGATCCCGGCCTCCTGAAAGTGGTTAAGCAGTTGGCCGCGGCACGCGCCGAGCGTATCCCCCGCATAGTCGACAGGCTCAAGCGGGCCGGGCTCCCAATAGGGCTGGAGGAAGTCAACCGCCGGATAGGCTCGGGTAGCGCAGGCCGTCCACATGTCGCCAAGGTCTTGGTTGAAAAGGGGATCGTGGACGATGTCGACAAGGCCTTTGAAATCTGGCTGGCCAAGGGCCGGCCCGGTTACGTCGACAAGTACCGCCTGCCGGCCGACCAGGCCATCAAAACGATCCGCCAGGCAGGAGGGGTCGCGGTCCTGGCGCACCCCTGGCTGATCTTCAAAACCATCGATCAGCGCCTGGAAAAAATGGTCGCCCTCCTGGCGGAAATGGGCTTGGCAGGATTGGAGGTCCTCTATCCCAAGCATCCCCCCCCGGCCGTGGAGGGTTTGCTGGAGATGGCCCGGCGTTTTGACCTGGCGGTTAGCGGCGGGACCGATTTTCACGGCTCAGTCACACCTGAAATCCAGTTGGGATCGGCAGGCGGTGATTTCCAGGTGCCGTACGAAATCTTCCTCAACCTCCAACAGCGTATTGCCGAACATCGTCAAACCCTGTCATGACTATCGATCGCAAAGAACGTGAAATGGAATTGCAAAAACGGCTTGCCTACAGCTTCAGACAGCCGGCATTGCTGGCCGAAGCCTTGCGCCACCGTTCCTACGTCAACGAACAGAACGACGGCCGCCTGACCGACAACGAAAAGCTGGAGTTTCTGGGCGACGCGGTAATCAATCTTGTGGTGGGACACCTGTTGATGCAAAAGTGCCCCCAATTCAAGGAGGGCGACCTTTCAAGGGTCAGGGCCAACCTGGTAAACGAATCCCGGCTTTCGGCCATAGCCCGTCAAATTAAGCTGGGGCCGCTCATCAAGCTGGGCAAGGGTGAAACGCTCTCCCATGGCCACGACAAGGATTCCATCCTGGCAGACGCCCTGGAGGCCCTGATTGCGGCCGTCTATCTGGATGGTGGTTTCGAGGCGGCCTTTCAGGCCGTGGCGCGACTGTTCAACGACTACCTTGAATACCAGGCTCTCACCAGGGTCAACCTGGATTACAAGAGCCGGCTGCAGGAAATGGCCCAGAATCGTAAGCAGGACGTTCCAGCCTACAGGATAGTTTCGGAATTGGGTCCCGACCACGCCAAGGTGTTCCGGGCCGAGGTCAAGGTGGCCGGCATCCGGGCCTTTGGCGAGGGCAAAAGCAAGAAGGCCGCCCAGCAAAATGCCGCCAGACAGGCCCTGAATATGCTCGATCCGGACCTTAATGCCCAATGATCCGCCAAGCCCATCGAAACAGTCATGGCCGCTAAGCGCCCCTTTGTAATTCCAGTCTTTTTGGTCCATCAGGGCTGTCCCCACAAGTGCGTCTTCTGCAACCAGGCCCTGATCACCGCCCGGCAGCCGCAACTTCCCACCCGGGAACAATTCAGGCGCCAGGTTGCCCGCTTCATGAATCAGCGCGGTCCAAACCGCCGGGGCGTCCAGATCGCGTTTTACGGCGGGAACTTTTTGGGGCTGGCTGAAAAGCAGGTAGAAAACCTGCTGTCCTGGGCCCAGGAGTGGATCGAGGCGGGCCGCGTTGACAGCATCCGCTTTTCCACCCGCCCCGACACCATTTCCAGCCGCAGCCTGGAAGGGCTTAAAAATTTTGCCATCGGGACCATCGAACTTGGAGTTCAATCCATGAACGATGAGGTCCTGTCGGCCGCCGGACGCGGACACGACGCCGAAGCTGCCAGAAGGGCCGTCACGCTCGTAAGACAAATTTTACCTGGCTGCGAGCTGGGAATCCAGTTGATGCCCGGGCTGCCCCGCGACACCGTCAGGCGCGCCCTGGCAAGCGCCCGGGCCGTGGCCGGCTTGAAGCCTGACTTCGTGCGTCTCTACCCTACGGTCGTACTTGCCCAAAGCCCCCTGGCAACCCTTTTCCACCAAAAAAAGTACCACCCCCTGACCCTGGATGAGGCCGTGTCCCTTTGCGCCCGCCTTTACTGCATTTTCAAACACAACCGGATAAGGGTGATCAGGATGGGATTGCAGGCCACCGACGAACTCCAACGACCCGGTGCCGTGATCGCCGGGCCTTTTCACCCGGCATTCGGCCACCTGGTAATGTCCAGGATATGCCTGGAAACCGTCCTGGCCACCGTCGGCAACCAGCCCTTGCACAAGCTTGCCGCCCCCCCGACCCTGATATCCGCCCTCCGGGGACAGCGCAACGCCAACCTTGCCCGCTTTAAATCCCTGGCCGGAAATTTCACAGGAGACATTGAGCAAAATACGTCCCTGGCACAGGATCAGCTGGAGATCAACGGCAAGCCCGTCAGCCTGTGTGCCGGCAAGCCTCCCGTAACTTTATGATAAAACTCCCGCGCCCCAAGGTAAGAAAATTTCTTACAGCAAAATCAGAATTCGTCCAATTGATCTGGTCCTGCCTGCCTGCTAATCAGGAAGCTGTGGTTTCCATACTTATCATGGCTCACTAAGCAATCACCGCCTGGATGCCGGGCGGTAAAACCCTTAATGATCAAGTCCAAAGGAGAAGACTATGCGCAACTACCGTTTCCTGGCAATCCTGGCCGCCTTCATCATGGCAGCCACCTTGTTTTCAGCTCCGTCCACGGTTGAGGCCAAGAAACTGCTTGTCTTTGCAGGCGGACCGGCCGGAGGTACCTTCCAGATCGTCGCCAATGCAGTTCAAACCTACAAACCGATTAAAGCCATGAAAAAATACCGGGTCATCGCCCAATCTTCCGGGGGCTCCACCGAGAACCTGCGCAAGGTCGATTCCGGCAAGGCCCAGTTCGGGGTGGTATATTCCGGCCATGTCTACGCCGGCCGCATGGGGCTGATGGTAAACGACCCCAAGAAATACACCAACGTCATGGCAGTGGCCTACCTGTACGGCGCACCGGCCCAGCTGGTGGTGAGGGCCGATTCCGGTATCAAAAGCGCCATGGACCTGGTGGGCAAGAAAGTAGGCGTGGGCAATGCCGGCTCCGGGGCTTACAGTTTCTGCGAAATGTTCTTCACCCACCTGGGAATCTGGGACAAGATCGAGCGCAACGCAATGGGATACAACGACGCGGCAGCCGCATTCGGCAACAACCAGCTGGATGCTTTCTGGCTGTTCACCGCCTATCCCAGCGGAGCTGTCATTCAGGCCGCCCAGATGAACGATATCGCCCTGGTGGACGTGGCGGCCGACGCTGAAAAAAGCGGCTTTTTCGAAAAATACAAAAATTTCCAGAAAGCTGTAATTCCGGCCGGCACTTACCGGGGAGTAAATTACGATGTCGGTTCTTTCTTTGACGCAACCTTGTGGGTTGCCAACAAGAACACCCCGGCCGATGCTGTTTATCAAATCCTGAGCAAGATCTTTACCGATGAAGGGCTCAAGTGGATGGTAAGCCAGAAGAAAACCTTCAAGTCGATGAGCATCAAAGACGGCATCAAGGGAATCGCCACCCCCCTCCATCCGGGAGCCGAAAAATTCTGGCGTGAAAAGGGAGTGCTCAAGTAAGTCGGTAGCAGACTATCCCCCACGTTCTGTAAAAAACCGATGCAATCTTGAAGCCGGGGTTGGCACAGGCCAACCCCAAACCTTTTGGACCGGATCAATCTTGGCAACAACCCTTCAACTTTTACTGTTCAGGTGCGAGCGTGTACGAAAAACTCAGTAAACCGGAAAAAATCGTATTCGACGTTCTGGCCGTGGTTCTGGTTCTGTTTTATACTTATTCGGCGGTACTCAAGCCTGCCGCCACCCAGTACCACCGCGGAATCTACGTTCTGATAACCTACGTCCTGGTTTTTCTGGCCTATCCATCCAAGCACAAGGCCCTGCGGGTTTTCGACTACCTGTTGATTCTGGCTTCGATCGTCACCATCGGTTACTGGATGCTCAACTTCGAAGTGATAAACTACCGCACCGGTGCCGAGACCCCACTTGATATGGCCATTGCGGTGGTGGGCGTACTGATAGGAATTGAGCTTGCCCGCCGGGTAGTGGGCAACGCCTTCGTCATCCTGGGTGTCGCCATGTTGCTCTATGGTGTATACGGGGCCTACATGCCCGACCTGTTTGCCCATGCCGGCGACAGTTTCGCCGGGCTCTGCACCACCATATTTTACCGCAGCGACGGCGTTTTCGGTATCATGGCCAATGTGTTGGCAACCTACGTCATCCTGTTCGTACTTTTCGGAGCTTTCCTGGACAAATGCGGGGCCCAACGCTTTTTCATCGACTTTCCCTTGGCTGCCGTGGGCCACAAGGTGGGAGGCCCTGCCAAGGTGGCCGTCATTGCCAGTGGTCTTTTCGGCTCGATTTCCGGAAGCGCAATAGCCAACACCGTTTCAACCGGCACTTTCACCATACCCATGATGAAAAAGGCCGGCTTCAAGCCCCATATCGCCGGCGGTATCGAACCGGCGGCCTCCATCGGCGGCATGTTCATGCCCCCCATAATGGGTGCCGGTGGTTTCATAATGGCCGAGCTGACCGGTGTGCCTTATTCCAGAATCATGCTCATCGGCCTCTTTCCGGCCATAATGTACTTTTTCAGCGTCTTTGTCATGGTTCACTACGAAGCCAAGATCCACAAAATCGTCGGTGAACCATACAAACACAGCGCCTTGGAAATACTCAAAAAACAATGGTTTTACACCCTGCCCCTGATTGTCATAACGGTCTTTATGCTCACAGGCTATTCGCCGGGCTATGCGGCCATCATGGGAACCGTAACCTGTCTTTTCATCAGCCGGGTCAACCGGGAAACAGCCATGGATCTTACCATGGCGATGGTTGTTACCTCCATCCTGCTGGGAAACTGGCTCAAACTGCCCGAGTATATCAGCATTATCCCTGGTCTGATAGCATCTGTTGTAATTTACTGGAAATTACGCTCCAGCACCTTGGAGGGCCTGACCCGTTTCATCGATGCCGCCCGGGCCGGAACCGAAAGCAGCCTCAAGATCGGCGCCACGGTCGGCGTGATCGGGATAATCATCGGCGTTTTGACCTACAGCGGCCTTGTGCTCACCTTTGCCGACATAGTCATTGAGCTTGCATCGGGAAGGCTTTGGCTTACCATTCTGCTGATTGCCATGGCCTCCCTGGTTTTAGGCATGGGAGTGCCGGTAACGGCAGCCTACCTGATTACCGCGGTTGTGGCCGTGCCGGCCCTGACCCATTTGGGAGTCAACGAAATTGCCGCCCACATGATAGTCTACTGGCTGTCCCAGGACTCCAACATCACCCCGCCGGTGTGCATCGCCGCCTTTGCCGGTGCCACCATCGCCAAGGCCAACATGTGGCGCACGGCCTTTGCCTCTTTCAAGTTCGCCAAGTTTCTCTACCTGGGACCGTTCCTTTTCGGCTACGTGCCCGGTTTCAGCATGCAGGGAACACCCCTGGACATTGCCAAAGCTTACATTTTGATCACCATTGGAACCTACCTTTACGCCTGGCTGATGTCCGGAATCTGGCTCCGTCCGATCTTCAGTTTTTTCAGAAAACGCCAGGCAGCATGATAACAACGATGACCGACTGCATCCCCCGGTTTGGAAAAACGAGTCCGACCGGGGGTTTTCCTTTGTAGAGAAATTAAAAAACTGCCCGGATGACCTCAACCCGGCCTTTCCGCCTTATCAGGGTTCCACCAGGTTGTTCTGGATGGCAAAACGGGAAAGCTCGGCGTTGTTGCGCAGGTTGAGTTTTTTCAACAGCCGGAAACGGTAGGTATCGACTGTCTTGATACTGATATTGTAAGCCGAA
>JALVRI010000213.1 GCA_027031325.1 Desulfobacteraceae bacterium | reverse complement strand
AGCCAGCTCCTTTGCGCAGATGATTTTCCGACCCAACGTTTCGGGGCCCCCCTGGCGGCCAGCCTTATTCCGTGGATAGACCGTCCCGTTGCAGACGGCCAGACCCGCGAAGAATGGAAGGGTTTCGCCGAAACCAACAAGATTCTCGATCGCAGCGACAAACCCATCCCCATCGACGGGTTGTGTGTCCGCATCGGGGCCATGCGCTGCCACAGCCAGGCCTTTACCATCAAGCTCAAAAAAGAGATGCCCCTGGAAGAAATCAAGCAGATCCTGGCTACCCACAACCAGTGGGTCAGGGTCCTGGAAAACGACAGGCAGACCACCGTTGCCGAGTTGAGCCCTGCGGCCGTCTCCGGAACCCTCAAGGTGCCGGTGGGCAGAATTCGCAAGCTGAACATGGGCCCGTCCTACCTGACCGCTTTCAGTGTCGGCGACCAGTTGTTGTGGGGAGCCGCCGAACCACTGCGGCGGGTGCTAAGGATAATCCGCGCCCACCTGGAAGGCTGAATTTTCCCCTTACCAGTTCACTGGCCCCCGGCAAACCGGCATGGTCATACAGCGGGCACCTCCGCCTCCCCGGGGAAGTTCAGATCCATCCAGGACGATTGCGCAGCGCCGCGGAAGGATATCCATGTCTTCGGCCGCCCTGGGGGCGCCTACTATTTCAAAACCATGGCGTGACAACTCTTCGATGGTGTAGACGTTACGACCGTAGCCTACCACCCGGCCCGGTGCCAGGGCCAGGAAGTTTGCTCCGCTGTGCCACTGTTCCCTTTCCTGCACCCAGGTATCACCGTGTCCCCCGCAGTACACCGGCTCAAGATCCATTCCCAGTTTACCCAATGCTTTCAGAAGGTTGTCTTCTTCACCAATATCGGCAACCTGCCCTCCTGCGATGGTAATATGGATGGTTCGGTACTTGTTTGGCTTGACTATCAAGGGTGCGTAAACCAGACAGCAATCCTTGTCCAGGAGGGTAAAAACCATGTCTAGATGGATGAACGATTCAGGCTTGGTCGGCAATTCCTGGACAACCAGGTGCCGTCTTTGCCCGCCCTTGCGTTTCAAGCGCTCGATGACGAAATCGATACCCTGGGATGAAGTCCGGCTGCTGTATCCCATCAGGAGAATATCGGGGCGAACGACGATAACATCTCCACCCTCGATGGTGGTGGCCGGGTCGAAAAAGACCTGCCCGCTGGGATTTATCGTTCGGGCCCCCAAAAGGGGATGGTAGTCGAAGATCGATTCCATTATCAGGGCCTCCCGCCGCCGCACCGCTTTAGCCATCGGAGAGATCAGAACCTCATCGTACAAGGACACGGCGGCATCCCGGGTATAAAAAAAATTATGCAATGGCTGGAGGGCAAAACGCTCCTTGCTGAGGTAACGGGTCAAATTGTCCCGCACCAGGACCACCCCCTCGATCAACTGGCCGGCAAGTTCAACTGTATCCAGGTCAAGCAGCACGTCTCGCAGATCCAGGGCGTTTTCCTGCTCACAAATCCTTACCACCAGTTTTTCCCTTACCCCCGGAAGCTCCAGAATATCTTCCAGCAGGTTGCGGACATGCAAGGTATTGGCCGAAGCTTGCAGGACAGCCTCCAACTGCTCGTACTCTTTCCGGGCCACCCCCAGGTTCAGAATATCACTGTAGAGGGCCCTCTCTGCACTTTCAGGGGTCATGTTTTCAATTTCAGGCCCGGGCCGGTGCACAATCACCGCCTTCAAGGCGCCGATGTCCGAATCTACATTCACCTGTATTTTCTTTTCTCTGTCCTGCATTTGTGCTCCTGCTTACCGAGGCTGCAAGTCTGATTCATTACCGGCGATGTTATTTTCGAACCGGATTGTCTGCATACGATATTGCTGTTATCAGAACCGGACGGCTATTGGCAACAACATCGGGTCCAAGAACCTGATTTGCCGGTTGATCCACAAACGGACAGGCATTGCGGGCAAGCAACGGATTGCCCTTTTTCAGGTGCGGCAAAACCGCCCTTCAGCCACGGTACCTGAGGGGGAAATATGGTTTCAGTGTCTGACCGGCCGCTTGCTTAATTTTCCCGAAAAGGCCGGCCACAAAAAAAGCGGCCGGACCGAAAGCCGACCGCTCAAATTTTAAGGGTTATTCAACGTCCCGGTCCATCTTTTCAGTCTACCTGCTTTCGCTTGCCCTGCAACGGCATATGCATGGTACCTGCTGGAGCCGGCACACGGATTCATGTTCGCCCCGGTCGAGGCACTGTCGCAAGAGCGAATCGCAATCAAGGTAGCAGGAACTGTTGGAGTTATCTTTTCTATCTTTCATGAGGCACCCCCAATTTATTTTTAAACGTCGGTCATCATGCTGCTGCCAACAATGGCCTTACTTTTATTAGACTAAGCACTCCCGGAACTGTTGCAACCCCATAAGTTCTTTGGACCATTGGTTTCATAACCCCAGCAACAGGTAACAATGCTGGATAACGACGATTACCGTCAAACCGGCGATATATCTGAATCATGGTATCGAAAAGCTGGAAAACGTTTTTGCCAAGGCAGGTCAGCCCTATTGCCGGGACGGTCAACCGAATCCTGGCGTCTTCCTCCCCGCCAAAGGCAAAATATCGTTTCAGGCATCCTTTGCGACCCTATCGCCCGACCGAAGAAATCAAGGAATCCGGATGCAGGTTTCAATTTATGGTTGAAATTGTCTGCCGGGCAGGTAACCGGGAATCGACGTGTCAATGTTCACCTCTTTGACAAGCGGGGCGGAATGTGTTTAAAAAGCGCGGCAGATTGAATGTCATACCGGTCAGCTGGTAACGGTGAAAGACACTGCCCGGCTCATCAGTCGAAACCCGTCAACTTCAACCTGGCCGCCCGGCTGAACCGGTTTAATCATACGCAGAAGGAATCCATCATGCCAAACGTCCATCTAACCGGAACAGGATGCTGTCTACCCGAGCACGTACTGACCAACCACGACCTGGAAGCCATCGTAGATACGTCCGATGAATGGATACGGCGCCGGACCGGGATCTGCGAAAGGCGTATCGCCCGCAACATAGACGATGAAACCACGGCCAGACTCGGTGCCCGCGCCGCCCGCAAGGCTTTGGCCATGGCCGGGGTGGAACCCGAAGACATAGATACCATCATTGTCGGCACAGTTACGGCCGATCGTCAGTTCCCATCGGCTGCCTGCATGATCCAGAAGGAACTCGGCATAGCGGATGCAGCGGCTTACGATGTGTCGGCCGGCTGCTCGGGCTTCATCTTTGCCCTGGAGGCAGCCGCAAATTCCATCCGGGTCAACGGAGCCGCCAATGTGCTTGTAATCGGGGTGGAAAGGCTGTCATCGATTCTCAACTGGAACGATCGTAACACTTGCGTCCTGCTGGGCGACGGCGCCGGAGCAATCCTTTTGCAGCCCGATCCCGGGCCCGGAGGTGTCCTGACCACCCATCTCAGGTCTGACGGGGCTCAATGGGATCTCTTGTATGCCGAGTACGGCAACAGCTCCAACCCCCCCATAGCCGACATGGGGCCTGCCAAACCTTTTTTCCTGAAAATGGAAGGCAACCGCCTCTTCAAGCACGCAGTCACCTGCCTGAGCCGGATAGCCAGGATGGCCCTGGAAAAAAACGGCCTCGACATCGATGACGTGGCACTCGTGGTTCCCCACCAGGCCAATATCCGCATCATTCGGGCTGTGGCCGAAAAGCTGAATATCGGGATGGATAGGTTTTTTGTAAACCTTTCAAAATACGGTAACACGTCTTCGGCCTCGATTCCCATCGCACTTGACGAGGCCCAGCGGGGGGGCCGGATTCAACCCGGCGACAACGTCCTGTTGATCAGCTTCGGGGCAGGTTTGACATGGGGATCGGCTTTGATAAAATGGACCTGCGACAGGCGGGAATAGAGCTGAAGCCATCGATCGCACCTGCATCGGTTATCCCCGGGATGGACTGCAAAAGAGCTCTCCAGGTGGATTGAAACCGGCCGATGCCAAAAGCCCCTGCCTCACTAACGGCCGTTCCAGGGCCCGCTTTACCAGGCTCTCTCGGCTTCCCCCTGTATTTACAAATCCGGAAAAAAAGAGAGGTCCAAAATGAAGCTTCGATCGCCCGCATCCAAACTGAAAATCAGCGCCTTGGCAATTTTCATCGCACTTGCCGTCTGCCCGTATTCCGGTCTGGCCGATTCAGATCTTCCAACCGGCAAGACAGACGCTTTTTTCAAGCAAATTCTGGCCGGAGACATCGACGGCGCTTATAATCATCTGTTTGCCGGCTCCAGCATACCGGAAAACAAGCCCCAGGCGGTCGCCTACCTCAAGCAACAGACAACTTCCGCTCTTTCTTTGTACGGAAAGCCGCTTGGCTACGAACTGATCCGCAAGGAGCATTTCGGCAGGTCCCTGACCCGGGTGGTATATATTCTCCATACGAAAATGTTACCCATCGTCTGGGAGTTATTTTTCTACAAGCCCAAGGATAGCTGGTTCCTGGTCAACATAGTCTTCAACGACAAGTTCAACCTCCTGGATGCCAAAAACCGCTGACGGACCAAAACGGATTAAGTGTTGACACAGGCTCCTGCTTACAGTCAAAATGTCTTTCGGATCGAATACTGACAGCCTGCTAAACCGGGCGCCAGGCCGTATCGCCGCCACCTGATTGCCTACTTATCGCAACCCAAAGGCGGTAGGGCCGTTGCTGAGGAAATGCCGGGCCCGACAGCCTGCGCCGATCTTTCCAAACCATGATCCGGCCTCACGGATCGAAGAGCCAGGGGAGGTGCAATGGACTTTACACTATCACCGGAACAGGAAATTCTGCGCGAATCGGTAAGGTCGTTCGCCGAAAACGAAATCAAGCCGGTTGCCCGGGAACTGGACGATAAAGAGGAGTTTTCCTATGAGACCATGGCCAAGATGGCCGAACTCGGACTGTTCGGCATAGTGGTATCGGAAGAATACGGTGGCCAGGGCATGGATTATCTTTCATACATCATCGCCGTGGAAGAAATAGCTCGAATCGACGGCTCCCACGCCGCCACGGTGGCCGCTGAAAATTCCCTGGGCATAGGGCCGCTGTATTATTTCGGCAACGAGGAGCAAAAACGCAAATACCTTCCCAAGTTGTGCAGCGGTGAAGCCTTGTGGGGATTCGGGCTTACCGAACCCAACGCCGGCTCCGACGCTGCCAATGCCAAAACGACTGCCGTCCTGGACGGAGATGAATGGGTAATCAATGGAAGCAAAATCTTCATCACCAATGCTTCCACCGACATATCCGCAGGTGTAACCGTTTTGTGCAGGACAGGTACCCGGGACGACGGCAAGCCTGAGCTTTCGTGTATCATTGTCGAAACAGGCACCCCCGGCTATACGGCAAAACCAATGCACGATAAAATGATGTGGCGGGCTTCCAACACCAGCCAACTCTACTTTGAAGACTGCCGTGTACCCAAAGAAAATTTGCTCGGTAGACGCGGTCACGGTTTTCATCAGATGATGCAAACCCTGGATGGAGGCCGGCTTTCAATAGGAGCCATGGGGCTTGGCGGCGCCCAGGGCTGCTTTGACATGGCCCTGAAGTACAGCCGCGAAAGAGAACAGTTCGGCAGGCCTATCTCCCGCTTCCAGGTAAACGCTTTCAAACTGGCGGACATGGCCCTCGAAATAGATGCCGCCCGCTTGTTGCTCTACAGGGCATGCTGGTTGCGTGACAACGACAAGCCTTTTTCAAAAGAGGCCGCCATGGCGAAATTGTATTGCTCGGAAGTCATGTACCGTTGCGCCAATCATGCTGTCCAGCTTCACGGTGGATACGGGTTGATGAAAGAGTACGATGTTGAACGTTTTTACCGCGATCAAAAACTGCTCGACATCGGAGAAGGAACTTCGGA
>JALVRI010000212.1 GCA_027031325.1 Desulfobacteraceae bacterium | reverse complement strand
AGGCGCGAGCGCAGGTTGGCGACCTTTTCAATTAAGCCCATGGCCCTGCTTTCAAGATCGGTTTTGAAGGCGAAAGCCCCCAGGATGACATCGGGGTCCATCAAGGCCTCGAAGATATCTTCCACAAAGCCCGCCGGAAGCCTTGTATCGGCGTGCAAAAAAAGCAGCACTTTGCCCCTGGCTGCGGCCGCGGCCCTGTTCATTTGGAAGGCCCGTCCCTTGCGGCAGGCCAGGACCCGGGCACCCCGGGCCATGGCAAAGATGGCGGTGCGATCCCGGCTTCGGCCGTCGGCCACGATTGTTTCAGCATCCTTGCAGTCTACACTTGCAATCGCCCCGGCCACGGTCGCTTCCTCGTTAAGGGTCGGAATGACGACCGAAAGGTAAGGTCTTCCGGCCAAGGCGGGTAGAACTTTGACGAGTGTCTCCGGCGTGTCGACATCGGTGGCCGGTTCCAGCAGGATATGAGAAAGGCCCAATTTTTTCAACCTGTCCAGGGTTTGGTTGAGCACCCCGTCCGTGGACCAGTCGATGTTGGTGAATATATCTTGCGGCTGTCTGAGGCCTAACAGAAAGTAGCCGCCATCAGTGCTTGGCCCTATCACGACCGATCGGCTTTCAAGACCCCGGAAAGCGGCAATGATATGTTCCGGCTTCAAATCGGCCACATCTGTTCCAACCACCACCACGGGTCCCCCGTTTTGCCTGAATGCATCCCGGATGGCAACTTGCAGCCGGTTTCCAAAACCGACCGCAGCCTGCTGTCTGAAAGTTGGTTCAAACCTGCCCAGCCACCGGCGCCATTGCCCGCAAGTTCCGCCCGAGCCGTGGATTTCGATTTTGAAATCAAGCCTGCGGGATGCTTCGGCGGCCACCAGCATTGTTCTTTCCGTCAGAAACCGTTGCAGGTCGGCAGCCCCGGCCGGTCCCAGATATCCGGACAGGCGGGTCTTCACCCTGCCCGGAACGGGGTACCGTCCGAATAATATCAGGGTTGGCGACATGATTTCCCCCAATGGCCGATGGTCTGAACAGGTTTTTACCACAGGCACCTGCGAAAGTATATCCCGGGGTAAAGTTGCCTGGACAGATGAGGGGACCAAAATTTATTGCAATTTTCTTCAGGCACGGGTAAAATCTTTACCAGGCTTTTCACCGATCTTTTCGATTTTGAACAATTCTGGAAACATATCACTTTGCCGGGCGGGGATTTGACGCCCGGGCGGCACGCGGATTCTGTTTTTTGCTCAAGCGCAAACCTGCACCTGGATCTTGGGGAAAGATGAAAGGGATATCTATGGGACGTCTGCTGACGGCCATGCTGCTGGCCCTGGTGATAGCCATGCCCTGTCTGGGAGAAGAAAATACTGCATCCCGGCTCTATTTCCATAAAAGCGGTTTTTCGATATCCGCCCTGGAGGCGGACGATCCGGGATCGACATATACCGTCCTGGCTATGTTTTTACCCGTCTCCGACAAGTTTGCCCCCAATGTTAATATTATTATTCAGCCCTATCAAAAGACCCTGGCGGAATATGCCAATCTTACCAGGAGCCAGTTCAAGGCCGGGAGGTTCACTATCATTCAAGAGAGCTTTTCTGAGGATAGTGTTGCCTGGGAGTATGCGGGAAAGATGGGTGAACTTGCGCTGCACTGGTATGCCAGGGCGGTCCGCAAGGGGGGACTGGTTTACCTTGTCACGGCGACTGCGGCCGAGACCCAGTGGCCGGCCCTGTCAGGCAAGCTGAAAGAATGTGTAGACAGCTTCAGGGTCGGCGGGATGAAATAGAAGGAGAGGTGCCATGGCGTCACGCAGGCTCGAAGATCTCGTGGACAAGATGCGGGAAAAGGCGGAAGT
>JALVRI010000211.1 GCA_027031325.1 Desulfobacteraceae bacterium | reverse complement strand
TGGAATTTTTAAAAGTAGCGTGAGGAATACCATCAAAGAGAACGTCAAAATCACGGTGGTGGAGCACGATCGCCTGACACGTGAATTCGTCGTCAACGTGTTGATGTACTGTGTCAACCGCGAGGTCAAAGGCTTTGAGCGAGGCAGCCAGTTGACCGAACAACTGGCCACGGCCAAGCAGCCCGACCTGGTACTGGCAGAAGCCGTCCTGCCGGACATAAGCGGCTTCGAGCTAATGCAAAACGTCAAGAAACAGCACCCCGAGACGGTCTTCGTTCTCATGTCGGACCGGCCCCAGGACGAAAGCCAGGCTGCCCGGCTGGGGGCGGACGCCTTTCTGGCCAAGCCCTTCGGAATCCAGGATCTGTTCGACCTGGTCCAGAAATTCGTCGTAGGCCAAGACGACTGAGCCCTTCCAGGGTACTTGCCTTCTTGCTTCCGCAAATCCCGGTTACGGTTCCATTTTCGATTCGGCCGTGCTATTGGTTTTTGCGTTTTGAGGCGTCCTGAAATTCACCGGAAAACCGTAGGCGGACCAGATTGTCATTGCAGATGGGAAAAAGTCGACTTTCAAGATTCATGCTTGCCGCCGGATCAGGCCTCCTGCTTACGGCGGCTTTTCCAAAATTCGAACAGGCCTGGCTGGCCTGGCTGGCATTGATTCCCCTTGTCCTGGCTTTGCGCCGGGCGGATACCAAAAGCGCCTTCCTGCTGGGCCTGGCCTGCGGCGGCGCCCATTTCCTGACCCTGGTCTACTGGGTGATTCATAGCATGCACACCTACGGGGGCCTGCCCTGGGCCGCGGCGGCCGTTGTGCTGGTCCTGCTGGCTATCTACCTGGCCGTTTTCCCGGCTCTTTTTTGCGCCTGCCTGGTCCGGCTTGCCAGAAGCCCTTTGCAGGCATTATGGCTGGCCCCGGTGACATGGGTGGCCATGGAATACCTGCGGGCGAAAGTTTTCAGCGGCTTTCCCTGGGAACTTGCAGGTTACAGCCAATACCGCTTCCTGCACCTCATCCAGGTGGCCGACCTGGTGGGGGTCTATGGGATATCGGCCCTCCTGCTGTTTGCCAACACGGCCATGGCGATCGCCTTGCTGCACTGGTCCGAACTGCCCTGGCAGGGGGCAATACCGACCGCCCGCCAGGCGATAACCGGCTTGGCAACCCTGGTCCTTTTGACCGCCGCCTTGCTGGTCTACGGCGATTTGCGCATGGCCGCAACCGACAGGGCCATGGAAAAATCGCCGGCCGTTTCGGTTGCTATCGTCCAGGGCAACGTGGACCAGGCCGTCAAGTGGGATCCCCGCTTCCAGGTCCTGACAACGGTCAAGTACCGGGACCTTTCACGGGTTGCGGCCCGATCCCACCCGGAGCTGATCGTCTGGCCGGAAACGGCCACGCCTTTTTTCTTCGGGGAAGACCGCGCCCTGACCCGCCTGGTCGCCCGGACCATCACCGAGACAAAGTCCGCCTATTTAATCGGCAGCCCGGCCCGTAAAAAGGAAAACGGCCGCCAGGTTCTTTTCAACCGCGCCTACCTGCTGGACAAAGACGCCCATGTCACCGGAACCTACGACAAGGTCCACCTGGTGCCTTTCGGGGAATACGTGCCCTTTAAAAGATGGCTTCCTTTCATCGACACCCTGGTGGCCCAGGTAGGCAATTTCCGACCCGGGACAAAGGGTTCGATCCTCAACTGGGACAAGGGCCCCATCGGGGTGCAGATCTGCTACGAGGTGATCTTCCCCGGCCTTGCCCGGGCCGCGGTGTCCAAGGGGGCCCGCATTCTGGTCAACCTGACCAACGACGCCTGGTTCGGGACCACCAGCGCCGCCTTCCAACACTTTTCGATGGCTGTCTTCAGGGCCATCGAAACCCGCAGGTCACTGGTAAGAGCCGCCAATACCGGTATCAGCGGTTTTATCGATCCGGCCGGCCGGATCCAGGCCACGACCGGCCTTTTCAGCGCCAAGGTATTGTGCCGGCCGGTGAAGCTGCTCAACATTAAAACCCTTTACACCGGCTGGGGCGATTGGTTCGCCATTATCTGTTTGACAATCACGGTTGCAGGAGCAATTATGCCCGCAATCGTCGGCTTTCAAAAAAGGTGGAGACCAGCCCGTAACGGTAAAGGCCACCTCAATTGAGAGTCAACGGCCAGGATGAGTTATGACCCCTGCGGCGGCTTCCAAGCCGCCGGGCAAAAAAAGAATCCAAGCACTGCCAGGAGGTGCCCAATGCCTTTTGAAATCAAACAAACCATTCGGGATTTGCAGGCCAAGCTCTTACAGCTCGAGGACTGTCTTTGACCTTGCCGGCAAGCGTGAACGACTCGATAAGATTGAAAAACAGATAGCCGCCGAGGACTTCTGGAACAATCCTGAACAGAACAAGGAGATCCTAAAGGAACGAACCCTGCTGGCCGGCCGGATCGAAACCTTTGCCGAATTGAGCAAGGAACTGGAAGATTGCGGCGTGTTGCTGGACCTGGCCGTGGAAGAGTCCGACGACGAAACCCTGGACGAGGTACGCAAGCAGGTCAAAAACCTGGACAAAAAGATACAGAAACTTTCTGTCGACCTGATGCTCGACGGCGACCAGGATTCCAGCAACGCCATCGTATCGATAAACGCCGGCGCCGGCGGTACCGAAGCCCAGGATTGGGCCGAGATGCTCTTTCGGATGTACAGCCGCTGGATCGAAAGGCGTGGTTTCTCCTCGGAGATAATCGACCTTCAACCAGGCGACGAGGCCGGCATCAAGAGCGTCACCTTCACCGCCAAGGGCCCGTATGCCTACGGCTACCTGAAAACCGAAAGCGGCGTCCACCGCCTGGTCAGGATTTCGCCTTTCAACGCCAGCGGCAAACGACATACCTCGTTTGCCTCGGTTTTCGTCTACCCCGAGCTGGACAACCAGATCGTGGTCGACATAGACGAAAAGGATCTCAGGATCGACGTTTTCCGGGCCAGCGGCGCCGGCGGCCAGCACGTCAACAAGACCTCCAGCGCCGTGCGCATCACCCACTTGCCCACAGGGATCGTGGTCCAGTGCCAGCAGGAAAAATCCCAACACCGCAACAAGGACCTGGCCATGAAGGTTCTCAGGGCGCGCTTGTACCAGCTTGAAAAACGCAAGCAGGAAGCCAAGATGCAGCAGCTTCATGAAAGCAAGGACGAAATCGCCTGGGGCAGCCAGATCCGCTCCTACGTCCTGCACCCCTACCAGATGGTCAAGGACCACCGCACAAACATGGAAATCGGCAACGTGGGAAGTGTCCTGGACGGCGAAATCGATCCCTTCATCGAAGCCGTCCTGCTTACAGGCAAAAGCTGAGGAAACATGGCCGGCGATACCATGGACCCCATAGCTGTTCTCGAAAGTTTTTGCCGGCCCCACAGCCAGGCCCATGCCATCATCCTGGGCCACGGGATCCAGGTGCGGGACAAGGCCGTGGCCGTAGCCAGGAGGCTCGGGCTGCCGGCAGACAGGGTCGAATTCATCGCCCAGGCCGCCTTGTTGCACGATATCGGCATCATCAAGACGGCAACCCCTGAACTTGGATGCCACGGCAGCCTGCCGTATGTTTGCCATGGCGAAATGGGGGCAAGGATGCTGGAAGCAAGGGGCCTGGCCGGACATGCCCGCGTTTGCCGCACCCACGTGGGGGTAGGTTTGACGGCCAGGGAGATAAAAGAACGCAACCTTCCCTTGCCGCCGACGGACATGCTCCCCCAAAGCCTGGAAGAACAAATCATCTGCTACGCAGACAAGTTTTTTTCCAAGAACAACGGTCGGCTGCTGGAAAAATCCCTGGACGGTGTCGTTGCCGGCCTGAGGCGTTGGGGAGACGACAAGGTGGAACGCTTCCTGGCCTGGCACCGGCTTTTCGGCGGGCCGGCCGAGCCTGCAGGGAGTGTCCCATGATCCGACCGCCCGGCAGCCGGGAACTTAAGTCCAGGTTACGCTATTACTTTATCACCGACCATGAACCCGGCAGTCCTGACCCTATCGAGCAGGTCAAAACAGTCCTGGCAGCCGGGGCAACCGCCGTTCAGTACCGCAACAAGGCCTTCAGCCTGACCGACTGGGACCAGGTCTGCACCATCGCCAAGCTCTGCCGCCGGGCAGGAGCCTTGTTTTTGGTCAACGACCATGTCCTGCTGGCAAAAGCCGTCGCTGCCGACGGGGTCCACCTGGGCCAAGATGATTGCCCGCCCGGCCTGGCACGCTCCATCCTCGGGCCTCAGGCCATCGTGGGCCTGTCCGTATCCGACCTTGAAGAGCTTGCCGAAAGCGACCTTGGACCATGTGATTATATCGGCAGCGGACCGGTTTTTGCCACCGCCACCAAGGCCGATGCCAAACCGGTCCGGGGCCTGGAAGGATTGGCGCAGATGACCGCCGCTTCACCCCTTCCGGTGGTTGCCATCGGCGGTATAACCGCCGCCAGGGCCGCCGAATGCATCCGGCAGGCGGCGGCCGGGGTAGCGGTCATCAGTTACATTACCCGTGCCGGCGACCCGGCCGCAAGGGCCCGGGATCTGGCGCGGGCCCTCGGCCTGGGTTCCGGCTGACAGCCGCCCGGTCTAGCAGGCGGAAAACTATTACGCTTGGGCCAGAGGGCGTTGAAATCCTGCTCAAAATGCTCATTTATTACCAATAAACCGTGCTTTTGGGCCGGATTTCGGCTTGCCTGGCCTGCGCGTTCATGACGTTTTTCAACCCGGATTTTGCAGCTGGCGAGTTTGCCGAAGATGCGAGGCGGAGGGCGGACAAAGGCATTTGAAGTGCATAATCCGGGTCCAACAACCTGCCAGGTCATGGTCCCTGCCAAAGCACCCTGGAAACCTGGGGCACGACATCGATCAGCCCGTTTGCGCGGGCAAAATCGGCAAAACGCTGCCAGCGCGACTCTTCCAGGAACTGGTCTTCAGCGTAGTAAGGCAGGGTCAAACGGAAGGCGGCACTTTCAATTTTGCGGTCGGCATCCGGTAATTGCCGGAAATAGGCCGCCAGGGCCTGATCCGGATTCGCCCTGACCTTGGCGATGGCTTCCCGGATGGCATTCACGAAAACCGATACGGCCCGGGCTTTTACGGCCAGGACCTTGGCGCTGGAGACAAAAACCAGTTCATCGTAATCCGGAATACCGTATTTCTCCAGCTCGAAATAGGCGGTTTGGATGCCCTTGGCCGCCATGGTAACCGTTTCGTAGGTCTTGAAGCCTCCCATGACCGCATCCACCTTGCCTGAGGCCAGGGACTGGGCGATGGCGAAACCGACATTTACCGGGCGGTAGCGGTAGATTCCGTTAAGCCTGGCAAAAGCCTCCAGGAGGACATCCATCAGGCCGGCAACCGTGTACCCGATCCTTTTCCCGTCCAGGTCAGACGGCTTTTCGATGCCCTTGTCCTTGAGAAACAGAATCGTTGTCAAAGGGTGACCCACCAGGCGGCCGACTGCCCTGACCTCAAGCCCCCGGGCCGCAGCCATTATGGTCTGGGGCTGGTAGGAAACGGCCAGATCGACCTTGCCGGCCGCCACCAGTTTCAAGCCGTCAGTGCTCTCGGAGGGGCTGAGGATATCAAGTTCCAGCCCGGCAGCCTTGAACATTCCCTGGTCCCTGGCAAGGTAGATCGGCAGGTGATCCACATTGGGAAACCAGTCCAGCATCAGCGACAGGCGTTGGCCGGCCCGGGCCGTGCCTGCCAGGACCAGGATCAGGGAAAAGCAAATCATCCGTAAAAAAGTTTTCCGCATCGGGCTGCTCCTTTCTTTGAACCGAGCGCAGGTTCGGCGCCCCGGTTTGACTATTTCCAATAAACCCAATGTCTTTCCAGCAGGCCCACCAGCCCCCAAAGCCCCACCCCCATCAACGAAAGCCATAAAATGGCGGCAAAAACCAGGTCCACCTGGCGACGGGCGTTGGCTTGGAT
>JALVRI010000210.1 GCA_027031325.1 Desulfobacteraceae bacterium | reverse complement strand
TTTGAATGGCCTTCAGGGCCGAAAATCGAAAATAATCAAAACGGCAGGTTCCAGGCCAGGTCTTCGGAAATAGCCTTGCTTTCAATCAGACGGGTCAGCTTTTTCAGGCGTATCAGGTCGGAGTTCCGGAAATCAGGGTCGTTGAACCCTATGGCTTCCAGGCCGTTCCAAAGCTGCCGAATGGTAGTCTCAAGATCATAGCGCGGCTGGTGGTCAGGCGCCAACGACCTGAATTTTGAAAAACTTACCTGGTAGGAACGTTTGTCGGGCTGGGCGTTTTCGTTTATGGTCACTTCGGTACCGGAAATTACTTCGGCAACGGCCTCGGCCAAATCTTTTACCTGGTAGTTCCATTGATCAGAACCAACGTTGACCGCGACAAAGGCGCCCCCGTTGTCGTTGGTGCGATTTATGGCCCAGTGGATAGCCCTGGCCATATCGTTTACGTTGATAAGCGGCCGCCAGGGAGTACCGTCGCTGAGAACCTCGATCTTGCCGCTAGCCATGGCGGAAGCCACAAAATCGTTCAGCACCAAGTCAAGGCGCAACCTTTCGCTCATTCCACAGGCGGTTGCAAAACGCAGACTGGTGACCGTGAAATCATCGTCGGCCAAGTCCTTGATACCTTCCTCGGTGGCCACCTTGGACCTGGCGTAGGCTGTCAGGGGGTTCAAAGGAGAATTCTCGTCACGCGGCTTGTCATCGGCTGCTCCGTACATGCTGCACGAAGAAGCAAAGACATAATTCTTGACTCCCTTTTCCCTTGCCAGCCCGGCGATCCGCACACTTGAAAGGTGATTGATGGCATCGGTCACCTTCTCAAAGCGGTTGCCCATGGGATCATTGGAAACGGCCGCCAGGTGAACCACGGCATCAACCCCTTCCAAAAGGGCGGGATCAATAGACCTGACATCTCCGAAGTACTGCAAATCCACCATGGTTTCGGGAATAACCTGCCCCCCGGTAAGGCAGGAAGAGAAAAAGCCCATGTCCAGACCGATGATTTCGATATCACCATCTTGCCTCTTTAAATAACGTACCGTCCGCGGACCGACATACCCCATGTTGCCAGTTATCAATACTCTCATCATCTTTCCCTTCATTACCATTGTTTCCAGGGAGCATCGCCCTGTTCCCACAATTTTTCGAGGGTCATCTTGTCACGCAATGTATCCATGGGATGCCAGAAACCTTGGTGGCGGAAAGCCGCAAGGTTGCCTTCTTCGGCCAGCCGTTCCATGGGCTCGCGTTCCCAAACGGTGGAATCACCTTCGATATACTCGAATACTTCCGGTTCCAGGACAAAGAATCCTCCGTTTATCCAGGCACCGTCGCCCTCCGGTTTCTCCTTGAAAGACTCGATCCGCTTCTGATCGCTTCCGAGCTTGAAGGCCCCGAATCGTCCCGGGGGTTTGACCGCTGTCAGGGTGGCCAGGGTGTTCTGGGACTTGTGAAACTCGACCAGGGCCCCGATATCCAGGTCTGAAACTCCATCCCCGTATGTCATGCAGAAGGTTTCCCGGCCAACATATTTCTGCACCCTCTTGATCCTTCCGCCGGTCATCGACGCCATGCCCGTATCGACCAGGGTCACTTTCCACGGTTCTGTTCCGTTACGGTGCAATTCCATGCCGTTCGACCTGAAATCGAAAGTAACATCCGACTTGAAAAGGGTATAGTTGGCGAAATACTCCTTGATTACGTGGCCCTTGTAGCCCAGGCAGATTATGAAATCGTTGATGCCGTGGGCCGAATAGATTTTCATGATATGCCAGAGGATGGGCCTGTCGCCGATTTCAACCATCGGCTTGGGCTTGATGCCAGTCTCCTCTGACAAGCGGGTGCCGAATCCTCCGGCCAGGATTACTGCTTTCATT
>JALVRI010000209.1 GCA_027031325.1 Desulfobacteraceae bacterium | reverse complement strand
TGCTACGCCATGGGCATCGAAAAGGGTATCCACGTGGAGGACCCGGCCCTGGAAAAGGCCGATTCCTTCATCTATGCCCGGGTGCTCCAGAAGGTATTCGAGCAGGGCGACTACGACCTGGTCATCACCGGCAAGCAGGCCCAGGACACGGACAACGGCCAGACCGGTATCATCCTGGCCGAGTACCTGGGCCTGCCTTGTGTCAGCAACGTGATCGGGGTGGAGGTGATTGACGACACCCATCTGAAGGTTTCACGCTCCGGGGATGCCGGCACCGAGATCGCTGAAATAGAACTTCCGGCCGTTATCACCGTCGATGTCAGCATCAACGAGCCACGCCTGCCCCAGATGCGGGGCCTGATGATGGCCAAAAAGAAGAAGATCGAAGTCATGGACCTGGCTGCCCTGGGATTGTCTGCCGGGGAGATCGGTGCTCCCAAGTCGGAAGTGATCGAGTTCATGGAATCGGAAAAACGCAGCGGTGGCCGCAAGTTCGAAGGTGATCCCGCCGAGATTACCGCCCAGGTGGTCGAGCTGCTGGCAAGCGAAGCCAAGGTTTTCTAATTTGACTATAACCTGATTGCAGACAGGGGAAACGATATCATGGCTAAAGTTCTCGTAGTTGCGGAAATAAAGCAGGGTGTGCTCAAGAGCAGCACCGCCGAATTGCTGTCGAAGGCCAAGTCCATCGGGGCCGAGGCCGCAGTGGTGGCCATCGGCAGCGGCATCGAAGGACTCGTCCCGGAACTGGTCAAGGCCGGTTCCGATACCCAGTACATTGCCGATGATCAAAGCCTGGAACTCTTTTCGGCCGGACCTTACGCCGCCTGCGTGGTAGAGGCGGCCGGGCAGTTCGGCGCGGACCAGGTCTGGTTCGGTTTTTCGGAAAGCAGCAAGGCCACCGCTCCCAGGGTGGCTGCCCAACTGGACGCGGCCTGTGCCTCGGAAATCACGGACGTAACCCTCGGCGATGACGGACTCCAGGTTGTCCGGCCTGCCATCACCAACAAAGTCATCCAGAGGGTCAAGATCAACACCGATAAGCTGGTGGCCGTCGTCCGGGCCGGCGCCTTCGAGATCGATGAATCGGTAAGTGGCAGCCAAAACGTGGTCAAGCTAGATGCCCCGGCCCCGGACCTCAAGGCCGTCATCAAGGAGCTTGTTTCGGATGCTTCCGGCGAAATCGATCTGGCCGACGCCGACGTGGTGGTCTCGGTGGGACGCGGGGCGCGCAACGAAGAAGGCATAGCCCTGGTCAAGGAACTGGCGGACGACCTGAATGCCGGTTTCGGCTCATCCAGGGCCATGGTGGACGCCGGTTTCATGCCCCACAGCAAGCAGGTGGGACAGACCGGCAAGATCGTGGCTCCCAACCTTTACATCGCCGTAGGCATATCCGGGGCCATCCAGCACCTGGCCGGCATGAGCGGCTCCAAGGTGGTCCTGGCCATCAACAAGGACCCCGAGGCGCCCATTTTCAACATCGCCGACTACGGTATCGTCGGCGACCTGTTCGAGGTCGTCCCGATCCTGAGGGAAGAACTGAAAAAGGTGAAAGCCTGAGCCTTGTTCCTTGCCTTGCCGGGCCGTCCGGCAGGGCAACGGTGAGGTTATCCCGGTTTCAGCAAGGCGGGTGACTGTTTTGTTATCTTTTCTTCGATGAGGTGTCCATGAATCCTTACCTGATGTCTTTCCTGATCCTGGTCTCATTGGCGGTCTTTACCCGCACCATGACCCGCAGGATAAAGCTATTGATGGCCCTGGAGCCGGCCGACAGGTTCAACCGCATCAAGGATCGCCTGGTCAACCTGCTGGTGATTGCCATCGGCCAAAAACGCTTGGTGGGCCGGTCCAGGGAGAGAAGCTCCGGCGTAATGC
>JALVRI010000208.1 GCA_027031325.1 Desulfobacteraceae bacterium | reverse complement strand
GCGAAATCCTCGAACGCCGCCGGGGAGTTCAGGGCGGTGTTGAAAATATTCATGGCCACCTGGAGGCTTTGGGAGTCGAGGCCCAGCTCGAAGCGCGCAAACTGCTCAACCTCGGCCAGTTCCTGGCTTGCAATCCGGCCATCGGCTTTCACCAGCTTTGCCAACATTGAAAAGGCAGCCACGAAAAAGGCCAGTTGAGTCTCCTCGATGCCGGACAACCGGCCCCGGCCATCTTCCATCAGTTGCTGATTCCCCTGGTCGAAAATATGGCCGAAAACGGCCCCGGCCACGGCCCCCAGGGGGCCACCGAGGGCAAACCCAATGGTACCTCCCACCAATTTGCCGATCATACCCATTTCAAGGTATCCTTCCTTGCCGGTTGCTTTTTCAATGGTGCCTGCCGGGGAGCTGGTCAGGGACCCTATCCGCAAGGCCGGGTCGGCCGGGCAAACCAACCCCTTCCGTTGCGGCCGCAATGCGCAATCCTGTCCTCTATCACTTAAAAAGGATTAATACAATACCGGGCCGGGAAGCCGTTGCCGACCGTGTCGTCATGGTGTTTCAGATGCCCGCATGCTTCCTGGTGTCTGCCGAACCGCTTCGGCCGCGGGTGCAATTATCACTTGCTTTGGTTCCGATTTCCTTGTATTACAAGTATTAATATCGATCTTTAGCCACACCTTGGCCATAGCCGACCACCTTGCCTGGAGGTGGCGCTGCAATCCAGGCCGCAGTCGAAGCCCGGTGGGAAACTGCAGCGGAACTTCGTTCCAGGTCACGCGAGCAGGGCCTGCACTGCATTGTTGGAATCTTAAAGGAGTTGACCATGTTTAGCTGGTGGAATAACTTTGATACCGTCGCTGTTCTCGGTACCTGGATGCAGGGTGTCGCTTCCCTTCTATGTTTCATCTGCGTTTTTGCGGCCGTGGCGCTGTTGTCCAAAGGAAGGCGGCTGCTGCGGCTCGTTGAGGAAAAAGATCGCCAAAACGAGACCAAAGTCAAGGCGGCCGAAAAATCGGCCGCTGAAACACTGGGCCAATTGCAAGAGGCCAGGAAACGGGTGGATGAGATCGAGGAGCAGAAGCGGCTGGCCGAAATGGATGCCGAAGCCTTGCGCAAGGAACTGGACCGGCTGCGCCGGAAATTCACTTCCGCCCAACAGGCGCTCAAGACGTCGACGACCGCCGACGGTTCGGACTCCCGGACGCTGGATCTGGAAGAAGGCTCCCAAGAAACCTTATTGGAGCCGAAGCAGGTTGAAATCCTTGTCAAGACCCTCCAGAACGGCCCCAAGGGGGAACTTGACATCGTATCTTTACTTGGCAATGAAACATCTTTGAAAATGGCACACGAATTGCGCCAAGTCCTGTCCAAGCAAGGTTGGATGGTCTCCCAGGTAATCGAAAGCGCCTTCTCAAACGAACCGGAAGGGATAATCCTGGCCGTCCACAGCAAGCAGACCGCACCATCCTACGCAACTTTCCTGCAACGTGCCTTTACAACCATAGGTCTGGAAGTATCGGCCAGATCGGTTAAAAAATACCGTGAATGGTCCTTGACGCTCATCGTGGGCAAGCTCGAAATCTGAAACAGGAAGAAACGGCCATGGATATCGGACCTCTCCATCTCAAACAGATGAACCAAAGTATCTCCAGGCTCCAAATGGTGATCCTGGTATGCGCCCTGCTGGCCTTGCTGGCCTCGGCAGCCGCTTTCCTGGCAAATCTACAGGCCGCCCGCCTGACCAGGCAGCAGGCCGCCGCCTTGCAATCCCAACGCCAGGACAACAATTTACAATTGGAGGCTTTCAAGTCCCAGTTGACAAAACTAAACCGTCAAATCTCAAGCCTTGAAAACCAACTCAAGGCCCGCCAGGCCGAAAACCAAAAGCTGCGGGCGGCTCTGGCCACGCTGAAGGCCAAGCTATCTTCAGCGCCGGCTCCTTCCAAGCCGGTTCCCGGTCCTGCAACCGGTGCTGCAAAAGGCACGCAAACCCAGGCCGCCGAAACCGGCGCGCAGCAGCCAGCCAAAGAAGCCGGCCAGCCTGTCAAACCAGCTGTCCCGGCCAAGGCGCTTCCCGGTCCCGAAACAAAAGCCCCCGGGGTCGAACAACCTGCGGCCCGGCAAGGAATCAAGACTGAAAAAGCCCCGGCCGTCGTCAAATCTCCGGTGTCAGAGTCTCAACCCATGCCGGAGACCGGGCACGAAACTGCGCCCGTCAAACCGAAGGCCGAAAAAGCAGTCCAGCAAGAGCCAAAGCCGGCTCCCGCAGCCGAAGAAAAAACCAAGCCGGCTCCCGGGGCCGAACCCACCCCTGCCGGCGTCCAGGACGAACAGGAGCCTCACAAGCCGGCGGTTGAACAACCTCCAAAACAGGCTCCCCAAAGCCCCGAACCTGAAAAGCCGGAACCTGAAAAGCCTGCCGGGGGCCAAACGCCGCCGGCTCCGACAACCCCGGAGGCCGCGGACAAGCCGGCCCAGTGAACTGCAGGCCCGGATTTTCGAATGTCGTGATATAAAAAAGGCCGGGGGAAAATCCCCGGCCTTGCTTTTTTTCTGGTGCCGAAGAGAGGACTCGAACCTCCACGGGGGAACCCCCACCAGACCCTGAACCTGGCGCGTCTACCAGTTCCGCCACTTCGGCACTTGGTGAAGTTCAACCACTGTGAAAAAGGTTGAATTCCATCAGAAGATGCCTTATCTAAATGTTTTTGCTTAAGGTGTCAAGTAGATAATTGCGAGGCTCCAAATTCTGATGAAAATCATTCAAACACTTGAAGAAATAGAAAAACCTTTTAAAAATGCCGTCATTACCATCGGAAATTTCGATGGCGTTCATATAGGCCACCAGGCACTTTTTCATGCCACCATCGAAAAAGCCCATGAAATCGGGGGCATTTCGGTGGCCATGACCTTTGAGCCGCATCCCCTCCGGGTTCTCAAACCCAACGGCCATCCGCCCTTGATTACCCTTTACGAGCAAAAGTGCGAGTTGATCGGGCGTACCGGCATGGATGTACTGATCTGCATACCTTTCAGCCGTAAATTCGCTTCGATTTCGGCCCGCAGCTTCGTTGCCGACCTGCTGGTTGCCAGGATCGGGGCCAAGGCCATTGTCGTCGGCAAGGATTACACCTTCGGGCGTAACCGCGAAGGCAATCTCGATCTGCTGCGCAGACTTTCCAGCGAAATGGGTTTCGAACTGGTCGTCCTGGACTGGATCCAGTCCCTCAACGGAACGGCTGGACGTATCAGCAGTACCAGGATCAGGGAGCTTGTTCAACAGGGCCGGGTGGACCAGGCCCGCAGGCTGCTGGGCCGCTGGTACCAGATCCGTGGCACCGTCGCCCGGGGGCGCAACCGCGGAGGCAAATTACTCGGTTTTCCAACGGCCAATATCAACCTCTACGACGAGCTATGCCCCAAGATGGGAATCTATGCCGTGACGGTCGAACATGACGGCCGAACCTACGGGGGGGTGGCCAACATCGGCTACAGCCCCACCTTTGGAGATCATATCTTCACCGTTGAAGTCCACATCTTCGATTTTGACCGGGAGATATACGGCCAGCCGATCAGGGTCAATTTCATCAAGCGGCTGAGGGACGAAAAGAAGTTTTCCTCGGTCCGGGAACTGTCCCGCCAGATAGAAAAGGATGTCCGGCATGCCCGGCGGCTGCTGGACGATTTGAGCGTTCATTGATGTCTTGATGAAATCAGTGCCTCCAAAAAAGAGCAAAACACGCCCCGGCCGGGTCGAACCACAAGATATCGGAACAAGCGGATAAAGCAGCCAATGAGTAAAAAATTGGTGATATCCTTTCTTGTAGGCAGCGCCTTTTCAGCCCTGGCCCTCTGGCTGGCCCTGCGTAACGTTCCGCTGGACGAACTGCTTGCCTACATGACCGCTATCGATCCGGGTTGGACTGCTTTCACCCTTGTCCTGGTCCTGTTGAGTTTTTCCCTCAGGGTCGTGCGCTGGAAGCTGATCCTTCATCCGGCCGCCAGGGTTCCATTCTGGGACGCATTTCATCCCCTGATGATCGGTTTCATGCTCAATTGTATCCTGCCGGGCAGGGTTGGTGAACTTGCCCGCCCGGCCCTGCTGAGCCGCAACCGCAAAATTCCAATGACCACCGGCCTGGCGACCGTGGCTGCTGAAAGGCTGATGGACATCACCATGCTGATGCTCCTGTTCGTGCTGGTGATCAGCAGGGTTTCCATCTCGCCTTCCCTTGACATGGTGTTCGGAAAACACCATCTTAACCGGGAGATTTTGGAAGGCGTGGCCCTGGCCATGGCCCAGGCGGCCGGGATATTCATCCTGGCGGTCGGCTTGATCGGCTACGATCGCACCAGGGGATGGGTGCAGTCGGTTGTGGCCAAGGCGGCCGCCTTCCTTGAAACCAGGCCCGGGGCGGCGGCCCGTTTTTTTTACCGTGCTTGCAACCTGCTGCTCAAAATAATCGACAACGTGGCTGCCGGCCTGGCCCTCGGCAAGGATCCTGTCCGGCTGGCGGCCTGTGCCGGATTGACGGTCGGGGTGTGGATAACGGCGGCATTCTCTTACTATACCATGGCCAAGGGATGCCCGGGGATAGATCTAACCCCGGCCCAGATGACGGCGGTCATGGTGATCATCTGCTTCGTCATCGCCCTGCCGTCGGTCCCCGGCTTCTGGGGTCTTTGGGAGGCCGGGGGTGTTTTCGCGCTGGCCGTTTTCGGGGTCGAGCCAACCGACGCGGCCGGCTACACCCTGGTCAACCACGCCGTCCAAATGCTGCCGGTAATCGCCGTGGGTTTGATTTCGGCCATGATAACCAGCGTCAACATCTGGCAACTTGCCGATTCCAGGCGGCAAATGCCGGGATAGAAGCATAACAAGGGTCTCAAGATGGAACTGAAGATTCTCACTTTTCCGGATAATTTCCTGAAGACCAAGGCTAGCCCGGTGGACAATATCGACGGGGACCTGCAAAAACTCATAGAAGACATGGCCGAAACCATGTACCGGGCCCCCGGCGTGGGCCTTGCCGCCATCCAGGTCGGGGTGGACAAGAGCCTTTTGATCTACGATATCAACCCGTCCGACGAGCAGCGCCGCCTTCAGGTTCTGATCAATCCCAGGATCGTAGACAGCGAGGGCCGAATCCTGTCGGAAAATGAAGGCTGTCTCAGCGTGCCCGACTTTCGGGCCGATGTGAAGCGGGCGCAGCGGGTCCTGGTGGAGGCACTCGATCGTGAAGGCAAGCCCCTGCGCTTCGAAGCCGAGGGACTGCCGGCAATCGTACTGCAACACGAGATAGACCATCTCAACGGAACCTTGTTTATCGACCGCATAAGTTCCCTCAAAAGACAGATGTACGCCCGCCGGGTAAAGAAAAAGATGAGGGCCCGGTAATGAAAAGGAACCAGTACAAAATAGTCTTCATGGGAACACCGGAGTTTTCCGTGCCCACCCTGGAAGCGCTCCACGCGGCCGGGTTCCCCATATCCCTGGTGGTCACCCGTCCTGACAAGCCCAAAGGCAGGGGAAGGCGGCTCAGCCCGCCGCCGGTCAAAACGGCCGCCGTAAAACTCGGACTCGATCTGGTCCAGCCGTCCACCCTCAGAACAGAGCGTTTCATCAATCAAATTGCTTCCTTGGCCCCGGCTTTCATCGTGGTCGTGGCCATGGGCCACATCCTGACCCCGGAACTGATGTCCAGGGCCGAATTCGGAGCCATCAACCTGCATGCCTCGCTGCTGCCCAAATACCGCGGCCCGGCACCGATCCAGTGGGCCATCATGAATCGCGAACCCAAGACCGGGGTGACTACGATGAAGATGGATGCCGGGGTCGACACCGGCGATATCCTCCTCCAGGAAACCACCCCCGTCCTGCCGGAGGACACCGCCGCCAGCCTCCACGACCGTCTTGCGGTGATGGGAGCCGGGTTGATGGTTGAGACCCTCGCCAGACTTGCGGCCGGAAC
>JALVRI010000207.1 GCA_027031325.1 Desulfobacteraceae bacterium | reverse complement strand
AATAGTCGACGATGATCCTGATGTGAGACTCTTCAACAGGACGGTCATCGAAGAGCTGGGTTACGAGCCGATCGAAGCCGACAATGGTGAGGATGGCCAGAAACGTCTCCAGGAAAGTCTCCCGGACTTGGTCATACTGGACGTTCTGATGCCGCGCCAAAGTGGAATCAGATTGTATCGCGTGATCAAGACCAATAAAAAGTTCAAAGACATACCGGTGCTAATGCTTTCAGGAATAGCCAAGAAGTCATTCCTGCGTTCCCAGAAAGCGTTGGCCGAGTTCGGTGATGTAGAAGTACCTGAACCGGAAGCCTATCTTGAAAAACCGGTCGATCCCGACAAGCTGGCCGAGGTTGTCAAATCCCTGTTGGGTTGATTCCGGTCAGCCATACAGCCAAAGCCGGAAAGGACGATCAGAAGGATGAAAATTAGGAAGATCCTGTTTGTTACCAAGTTCGAGGAACTCAATTTCGATGATTTGCGTACCCTCTTGAACCTGCGCCAGGCGGACCTGACCAACGTCGTTTTCATGAATGTTATCGAAAGAGAAAAGGTCGCCATGCACCGCGGTAAAGGCTACGAAAAAGAAGAAGAGATCAGGCTGCGTGAAACGGCCAACATTCGTTTCATCGACTGGGCCGAGTCCCTGTTCGAAGAAGGCATGGAAGTCGGGGTTTATATAGTCGTAGGTCACCTTGTTCCAGAGGTAATCAAGGCCGCCGAAAAAGAGAAGGCCGATCTGATAGTAATCGGCCGCTCCCACAAGGGGCTGCTCGAGCGTTTCTATGCCGGTTCAGATGTTACCGAATTGATCCGGCGCATTTCAATCCCGGTACTTGTATACAAGGATCGGGCTGACAGCCCCAGTGGCAAGTGGATCCCTTTCAAACGCCCCCTTCTGGCAACGGACTGGTCGCCTGCCAGCATGAAAGCCCTGGGATATCTGGAATCCTTGGGCAAGGTGTTGGAGAAAGTGGATGTCATTCACGTGGTCAGTGAAAAGGAACTTAAGGGCAGCTCGGCCATGGAGGTTCAAAAGACAAGGAAAGAGGTCCGCCAAAAGTTGGAAACCATATGTGAACGTCTGGAGGCTGCCGGCATCAAGGCAAGATCCCATGTCTATATCGGTGAAGCTGAGGATGAAATCGAAAAGGCCGCCGAAGAATGCGAAT
Source organism: Desulfobacteraceae bacterium (assembly GCA_027031325.1). GTDB lineage: Bacteria > Desulfobacterota > Desulfobacteria > Desulfobacterales > Desulfosarcinaceae > JALVQM01. Next base: position 4,809 of record JALVRI010000207.1, on the reverse strand, counting down.
CCACCATGATCGTCATGGGCTCTTCGGCCAAGCCGTCATGGATGGAACGCTGGCTTGGAAGCGTTCCGCTGGCGATCGCCGAAAAATCGATTTACCCGACTTTGATAATACCGCCTGACAAATGATTTCTCGAGGGCTAGAGTTGGTCCTGTCCGTAGATCCGGCACTCTCCTCACAAGGGTGCCTGATTGCTCCAGGAGAGGCGGAAACCGACAAGCAAGAGATACGCATATTCTGCAATTGTTGTGGCAGGAGCGGTTGGCAATAACGGCGGGGTGCCGCTGAAACAAAGATTCCGGAAGGATAACTTTCCCGCAGTACTTGCAAAAATGACTAGGAGGCACAATGGCTGTCATCACAATATCCCGGCAATTCGGTGCCGGAGGCATAACTTTGGGAAAAATGATCGCCGAAGAGCTTGGATACGTGTTTGCTGACAATCGCATTATCCAAATGGTGGCCGAGGCTGCCAATGTATCTCAGGGCTGGGTGGAATCGGTAGAGAAGGAAGCCGGGACCAGGCTATCCAGGGCCATATCCAAGATAATCGCCCAGAAATGGCTGGACCGTATTCTGGCCGATGAAAGAGGATACCTGGACGAAAAGTTATATCTGGACTACCTGGTGGTCATTATCTCCCAAATGGCAGAAGAAGGTGATGTGGTCATCCTGGGCCGTGGCAGTCAATATATTCTAAACGACCACCCGGACGCTTTCCATGTTCTTTTGATAAATTCTTTTGAAAACCGGGTCAAGTTCATGATGGAACACTACAAACTGACCCGCAACAAGGCAATGACCCTGGTAAGCAACGAAGATCGCCGGCGCATAAACCTGTACAAGCGTCTGGGCAAAAAAGATTACGACAATCCGGAACTGTACCACATGGTCTTGAACATGAACCGCCTGAACCTGGAACAGGCAAAAGGTATGATCCTGGAACTGATCGGAGATAAGAGATAAAATCAAAGACCGGGTTCAACGGCCTGTTAAACGCGTGTTCTTTTTACGCTCTGTTTCACCCAACTGCCCTCAGGATCGCAAAAACAATGGAAAGGAACCGCCCAGATGACGGCTTTTGATGAGTTGGTGGAAGTATTCGCCGCTGTCCGCTCTCATGATCGCATGCGGGCATTGTTCGAAGAACTTTTTACACCCAAGGAAATCGAAACCTTGTCATTGCGGTGGCAATTGCTCAAAGATCTACATGCCGGCCATCCCCAGCGACAGATCGCCTCCCGCCACAAGATAAGCCTTTGCAAGATTACAAGGGGTTCGAAAGTCTTGAAAAACAAATCTTCCATCATCAAGCAAGTGCTGGACAAACGTTCCAAAAAAAAGCAGGCGTCCGATCATTCCGCGGCCGGTAATAAGAAGTAATTCGGACAAGGATCTTCCCCTTCATTGACAGGCCTTTTCTACACCAGATCCAATACCTGGAAGAGGTAGTCGTTCAAATCGACCAGCAACAATTTGTTGCGCAAATTTTCAGCCTTTCCCAAAATGACCTTACAAACTTCCATCGCTTCCAGGCAGCCAAGCATGGAAACTGCCGGGGCCAAGCACCCAAGGCCGGTCTCGGCACCTCTGGTGGCTTGAAGGTGTTCAGGTGGACCATAAATCAACCGCAGGCCCTGATCTGCCGGAAAAACAGTGGTCACGTGACCACTGAAACCCGCCACGGCTGCCGAAATAAGGGGAAGATTCATTTTCCTGGCTGCTTCTTCGAGCAAAAAACGGGTATCGATAGCATCCAGGCAGTCTACAACCGCGGCGACGCCATCTAAAAGCGCCTGCGCAGATCCAGGTTTGAAAAATTTTTCCCAGATCACAACCTCCACGGCCGGATTTACCTCTTTTACCCGCCGGGCAGCTTCTTTGGCCTTGGATTGCCCCAGGTTCGATCTTCTAGACAACAGTTGGCGATTGAGATTGTGTTCTTCAAAAATATCACCATCAACCAGCACCAAGCGTCCTGTTCCCAGCCGGGCCAGAATCTCTGCCACCGTGCCGCCCAACCCCCCCAGGCCGATTACGGCGACCTTGGCTCCAAGCAGCCTGGCCTGGTCTGAAAACGAGAAAGTTTTCAGGTTGCGTAAGTAACGTTTTGGTACAATGTCGTTTTCAAGGGCTTCTATTTCTACCATGCGTTCGGAAAGCCGAAAATCGGCGGCAAGATTCTCAACCTGCGCAATCGTCAACACTTTTACAGCTGTTCCGTCAGGCAAGGTGGCAGAAGAAGCCAGTTTTCTTATAGCTTGCACCAATCCATCGCGCATGATACTCATCCCCCGCCGATGGGCGGGAAGATACCCACCCGGTCGCCATCTTTGAGAATGTAGTCAAGGGCCTGCTTGATACCGTTGACGAATATCAATTTCGCCCGTTCCGGTGAAATTTCCAGCTTTTCCAATACATTCCCGATGGTAAAGCCCCGGGGTACCGCAAAACGGTCTGCTTCGGGAGGCATCTTTGACCTCAGGTCGGCAAACAATTGCAGGTCAATCTGAATATTATCCTGTCTAGCCATCGACTTTTGCCTCCCCGGCCTCGACAAATAAGATCAATGAATGTAGCATGTCACAAATTACGGAGGCTCGACATCAAAGTCAAGTGGCCTTGACAGGAATCTGCGCACATCGAGGGACCGGATGAGCATCATAACCACAATTGTCCCTATTTTCCTGGTAGTTGTTATCGGCTGGATAGCCCGTCGCAAGGGCTTCATGCCCCAGGAATTCTGGGGACCTGCCAACAGGCTGGTGTTCTATATCGCCATACCGGCAATGATCTTTCAGGCGATCGCGCGGGCCTCGCTGGATCGTCAGTTCAATCCTCGTCTCATCGTTTTCACCTTACTGGCTGCATCTTGCGGCTACCTGGCCGGCTGGCTTGTGGCCCGGTCTTGGTCCCTTCCGGCAAACAGCCGCGGCAGTTTCATCCAGTGCAGCGGGCATGGAAACCTTGGCTATATCGGCCTTGCGGTGGCTTTTTATTACCTGGGCGAAGGCGGGTTGGTGGCGGCCAGTCTCCTGGCGGGTTTTGTGATGATCCTGCAAAACCTCTTGTCGGTATTGGCCTTGCAATCCGCCTCCCACTCCGCCAACCCGGGCCGTCCAACCATCCTTGCGCGCCAGGTCTTGGCCAACCCGGTAATCGTAGCCGCCCTGGCCGGAATTTCCGTCTCGGCTTTCAAAATTCCGATTCCATTGGTAGTCGACCGTACCCTCGACATACTCCGGGCAATGGCTTTACCAACCGCCCTGCTTCTGATTGGGGCCTCATTGTCCTTCGATTTTATAAAAAGTCACAAGGCAACCGTAACCGCCGCCTGCCTTATCAAGTTGATCTTGATGCCCGCCACGGGAATTATACTTTTCAAGTTGGCTGGATTTTCATCAACGACTTTTCTTCCGGCCCTGATTCTGTTGTCATCTCCGACAGCCACCATAGCCTATGTGATGGGATCTGAGATGGACGGTGACGCAGATTTTGCGGTCGCAGCTATCTCGGCCTCGACCTTGATCTCGGCCGTCACTTTCAGTCTCTGGCTGGGGATCTTCAACAGCTTCTGATGGACCAGGCCCCTGAAAGGCCGAAAAGCAAAATCCGGGATCATTCTTTTTCCTTTTTGGGTACAAAGTAAAGGCATGCCCGCCCTGAATGCTGGAAGACCACCTGGGACGGAGGCCTGGCGCTTTTGAATCCAATTGCCTTGCAACCATGGGGTTTCCGCCTGTCCCAGGTTATGAAATAGTATCTGCAGGCTGTACAATTGATTTTGGATGACTTTTTCATCGGCATGGGTTAAAGACTTTGATCGCCACCTGAGGTATGTTATCTCATTGGGCACTGAAATGGTATAAACTTTCGGACATTGTGGCATATATTTTATCCAACAGCACTGACTCATACAATAGCAACCTGGGGACTGTTTTGGTAGCAGTTTCTATTTCGCAAAGGCAGACCAACAATGACTGAAAAGCAGATCCAAGCCCTGGTTACCGGGGGTGCTGGTTTTATCGGCTCCCACCTGGTGGAAAGCCTTCTGGAAAACAACGTCCATGTGAAGGTTATCGACAACCTGTCAAGTGGAAAACCGGCCAATCTGGAGAAGGTAAGAGAGCGGATCGATTTTATCGAGGGTGATATTCGCAACCGGGAGCTGGTTGAAAAAGCCGCCCAGGGTTGTGATTATATATTTCACCTGGCGGCTGTCGTCTCGGTAACCGTCACGGTAGCCGATCCTTTCGGCTCAGCTCAAGTAAACGAAATGGGTACTATTACCGTGCTCGAAGCCGCCAGAAAGTGCAAAGCCAGGCGGGTTATCCTTTCCAGTTCAAGCGCTGTGTACGGAGACGACCCACAACTTCCCAAGGACGAATCGTTACAACCTTGCCCCAAAAGTCCATACGCCGTCCAAAAGCTCGTCAACGAGCACTATGCCGCACTTTACAACGAGCTTTACGGCCTGGAAACCGTATGCCTTCGTTATTTCAACGTCTATGGTCCGCGCCAGGACCCTTCTTCCCCTTATTCGGGCGTAATTTCGATCTTCATGAAACAAGCTGTCAATCAAAAGCCCCCCTTGATTTACGGCGACGGTAAACAAACGAGAGATTTCGTCCATGTTTCCGACGTTGTCATGGCCAACCGGCTGGCGGCCCGCAATCCTTCGGCTCCCGGAAATGTATTCAATATCGGCACCGGACGCCGTATCAGCATCAACGAGCTGTGGGAGATCGTGGCCGGAACAGCCGGAGTTAACCTGAAACCCGAGTATAGGCCCGCACGCCGGGGCGACATCCG
>JALVRI010000206.1 GCA_027031325.1 Desulfobacteraceae bacterium | reverse complement strand
CTGTTGCTGTCCGGGATTTACGCCGCCTACATCATTTATCGTGGTATTCGCAATCCCGAGATCGCGCCCCGGGGCAAGGAGACCTACTCCTGGAAAGAGCGCCTGGTGGCCCTCAAGGACCTGGCTCCGACCATCATCCTGATCCTGATGGTCCTGGGAAGCATCTACGCCGGGGTGGCCACTCCCACCGAGGCCGCCGCCCTGGGGGTGTTGGGGGCCACTTTTTTCGCTTTTGTCAATCGCCAGATGAACCTGAGAGTCCTGTTTGAATGTCTGATCGGGGCGGTCAAGACCAACGCCATGATCATGATGATCGTGGTGGGGGCCGGATTCTTGTCGCGGGTGATGGGTTTTTTGGGGATACCGGCGGCCATTACCCGGGCCATAACCGAGATGCACCTGTCGCCTTACATGCTGATGCTTCTTTTGGGAGGGGTTTACGTGGTTCTCGGTTGCCTGCTGGACGGTTTTTCCATCGTGGTCATGACCCTGCCCATTGCCCTGCCCATGGTCACGGCAGCCGGCTTCGACCCCATTTGGTTTGGAATCTACCTCATCCTGATGGTGGAGGTCAGCCAGATCACTCCACCTGTGGGATTCAATCTTTTCGTTATCCAGGGGCTCACCCGGGAACCGATCACCCGCATAGCTGTTCATGCCCTGCCTTTCTTTTTTCTCATGCTGCTCACAACGGCCATCTTGACGGTGTTTCCCCAGATAGCCCTTTACCTGCCCAACCTGATGACCATGAAATAGGAGCCTTGCATGACGACCAATTGGCTATACCGGCGAACCTGGAAAGAAGTTGAAACTTACCTGGAGACTGATTCCAGGATCATCATTCCTGTGGGAAGCTGTGAGCAACACGGAAAATTCGCTCCTCTCGGTACCGATACCCTGGCCGCCGTGGCCGTTGCCGCGGACGCCAGCCGCAGGACCGGTGTTCTGGTAGCCCCGCCCTTGTGGTACGGTTGGAGCCCCCATCACATGGTAAAGCCCGGGACCGTAAGTATTCGGGCCGAGGTTCTGATGGAACTGCTGGCCGACGCGCTTGATTCCCTTGCCCGCCACGGTTTTGCCGATTTCGTGGTGGTAAACGGTCATCGCATCGTCAACATCGCCTGGATCCAGATTGCCGCCGAGCGGGTCCAACGTCTTTCCAAGGTGAGGGTGGCCCTTTTCGATTTGGCCTACATGTCGAGCGAGATAAGCGGCCGACTTGGATTCGGCACCATCGGCCACGGCGAGGAGATCGAAATTTCCCACATGCTCCATTGCCATCCCGAGTTGGTGGATCTCAAGCAGGCCAGGGACAACCCCAAGACGGAAAAGGAGCTATACCACATAGATCCGCGCAACTGCCACGACACGCTCTGCTATGTTCCGGCCACCGAGGACGATCTTCGCAAGCTGGCCCAAAAGACGGGAGATACCGTCACCGGCCGGCCGACCAGGTCCACGGCCGAAAAAGGCCGGCGCTATCATGAGCACCTGGTGGAAAGGTTGGTGCAGGTCCTGGAGCAGATGGAAAGCTGAAAGAGCAACCCCCAAGTATGGGCTGCCGGCTCCGGGAAATCTTGAAATTGGGCCGGCCGCCAGCTGGGCGGTGGGTTTTGTGAGACGCAACAATCAATACTGGGAGTGATATTCAATGGCCGATCCTGCCAAGTTTCGTTTCTCCATCGATCGCGGAGGCACATTTACCGATATTTACGCCGAGGTACCCGGAAAACCTGGATTCAAGGTCATCAAGCTGCTTTCGGAAGATCCTGCCAATTACCCTGACGCCCCACGGGAAGGGATTCGGCGCATAATGGCCGAGGTTGGGGGCAAGGAGATTGGTGACCGGAAAATTGATTCCGGGATGATCGAGTGGATCAGGATGGG
>JALVRI010000205.1 GCA_027031325.1 Desulfobacteraceae bacterium | reverse complement strand
TTACGTGGGACTCAGGGGTCCGAGCCTGGAAACCCCGGCGGAAATGCGTTTTTTGCGGAGCATAGGGGCCGATGCGGTCGGCTTTTCGACCGTTATGGAAACCATTGCCGCCGTGCACGCCGGTCTCGAGGTACTGGGTATATCCACCATCACCAACATGGCCGACCCGGATGATCCCCGGCCGGCAAGCGTGGAAGGGATTATCCGGGTTGCCCGCCGGGCCGCCCCGGCTCTGGCCGGTTTGGTGGCCGGGGTCCTGGAAAACCTTTGAAGCTCATGGTTGCAGCCTGTGACCAAAGCATGGAAACCTTGCCCATGAATTTGAAAGAATGTGACCTCCTGATTGCCGGCGGCACCCTGGTAGCCATGGACACAGCCGGCACGGTGATGGAAAATGCGGCGGTGGCCGTGAAAGACGGTTTGATCAAGTCCCTCGGGCCGCTGGAAGATTTCCGGGACGTCGCTGCGGGGCAAGTGTTGGATGCAAATGGAGGGGTGATCATTCCCGGCCTGGTCAATCTTCATACCCATGCCGCCATGACCCTTTTCCGGGGCCTGGCCGATGATCTGCCCCTGATGGCCTGGCTTAAGGATTACATCTTTCCGGCCGAGGCCAGGCTCGATGCGGACCTGGTGCAGCTGGGAACCCAACTGGCCTGTGCCGAGATGATCCTGTCCGGTACCACCTGCTTTTGCGACATGTATCTTTTTGAAGGCAGTGTTGCCCGCGCCGCCAAGCAGGCCGGCATGCGGGCCGTGGTGGGGGAAGTGCTCTACGATTTCCCTTCTCCCAATTACGGCCCTCTGGACAAAGGCTTTGAGTACGTGACCGAGATGCTGGAAAAGTGGCGCAACGACCCCCTGATCAAGGTGGCGGTCGAACCCCACAGCCCGTATCTTTGCAGCCCCGAGCTGCTGGAAAGGGCCGCCGGCCTGGCCGAGCGCTACCAGGTGCCCCTGGTGATCCATCTGGCTGAAACCGAGGCCGAAGTGGAACAGATCGTTGAGCGATACGGTTGCCGCCCGGTGGAACACCTCCACAAGCTGGGGCTGTTGAAGGCCAACCTGCTGGCCTGCCACGCCGTCAAGGTGAACCGGGAAGAGATCTCCCTGCTGGCCGCCGGCAAGGTAAAGATTGCCCACAACCCGGAAAGCAACATGAAGCTGGCATCGGGCCTGGCACCGGTTGCGCAGATGCTTGATGCCGGTATCTGCGTGGGCCTGGGAACCGACGGGGCATGTTCCAACAACGATCTCGATCTTTTCCGGGAAATGGATACGGTGGCCAAGATGCACAAGGCCGCGGCCCTGGATCCGACGGTCATGCCGGCCGGCAGGGTCCTGGAACTGGCCACCATGGGCGGGGCCCGCGCCCTGGGCCTGGAGGCCGCCATCGGATCCCTGGAGGCGGGCAAGCGGGCCGACCTGGTGGTGGTGGATTTCAGCCGGCCCCACCTGACCCCTGTCTTTAATCCCGTCTCCCACCTGGTATACTGCGCCAGTGGCCGGGACGTGCGCCACGTGGTTATAGATGGACAGGTGGTTTGTCGTGAAAGGCAGCTGACCACCATCGACCTTGAAAAGGTTATCCGGGATGTCAACCAGGCGGCAGCCGCCTTCCGACCTCTTTCCCAGTACCGGAGCAGCAGATGAAGCAGACCGTGTTCGATTGGGTGATTTACAACGCCTGGATCGTTACCGCAGATCAGGATTTCACGGTTATCGAAAACGGGGCCGTGGCCGTTGCCGGCGACAGGCTGGCGCGGATCTGGTCCCTGGATGAAGATCGGAAACTGCCGCCGGCCCGCCACAGCCTGGATGCCGCCGGCGGCATCGTCATGCCGGGGCTGGTCAATGCCCATACCCATCTTCCCATGACCCTTTTCCGGG
>JALVRI010000204.1 GCA_027031325.1 Desulfobacteraceae bacterium | reverse complement strand
GGTCGCTGCCCACCCGGTTAAGGATAACCCCGCCAACCCGGACCCCCTGGTCAAGGGTTTCAAAGCCATGGACGACCGCGGCCACGCTCTCGGCCGCCGAGCGGACATCCACTACCAGGATGACCGGCACCCCAAGTTGGGCGGCGAGATGGGCTGCCGAGCCCTGGCCGCCGTCAAAAAGCCCCATTACCCCTTCGATCACGGCAATGCCCGCTGCCGGGGCATGGGTAACAAAGGTCCTCCGGACAAAATCGGTGCCGCACATGCGCACGTCCAGGTTCCTGGAGATGCGTCCGGTTACCTGCCTGTGCAGGCTGGGATCAATAAAGTCGGGCCCGCACTTGAACGGCTGCACCTCAACACCCCTCCCCCGCAAGGCCGCCATCATCCCCAGGGCAATGGTTGTCTTGCCGCAGCCGGAACAGGTGCCGGCCACCATGATCGCCGGATTGTCAGCTGCCATCAGCCCTTTCCTGGTTTTCCGAAGGATAGAGGAGCGTAAACACGGTGTTAATTCCCTCCAGCAGTCCCAGGGTCGGCCGGGAAACCAGTTTCTCGTCAACAAGATAGATCCGATTGTTTTTAACCGCCTTGATCAGCTGGAAACCGGGTTCGTTTTTTATCATCTCCACGGTAACCGGATTCATGCGGCCCTTCTGGGCCAGGAACACATCAATTTCATTGGCCCTGGCCAGGATATGCTCCTTGCCGTAGGAGGCGATATTGGTTTTGCGCACCTGTTTGGCATCGGCGGCCACGTTGATGCCGGCGGCAGATTCCAGAACAAAGATGGCCATGGAACCGGGGGCAAAGGTCTTCATCCGTTTGTGGATGGACTCGAAATAGACCCGCTTGCGCTCGGCCTGCGGAATTTTCCCTGCCTGACGCCCGATTGCCGCAAGTCCCCGGCCAAAACGGATGGTCATCTTTTCGGCCTCCTGTTCATGGCCGGACAATTTTCCCAGGATCTGCCAGTAGCGAAACAGCTCATCCACTGCCGACGGCTGCAGGGAAACCACCGCCACTCCGCTGTGGACAAGACGACTGACAAGCTGGGGATAGGCGCGGGAGATCATGGGCCGGATCAGCACCAGGTCCGGGTGCAGGGCAAGAAGGCGTTCCGGGTCATCCCGAAAGCTGATTTTCGGCAAGCCTTTCATCAACTGATCGCTGCGGCCGACCGCCACGATCTGTTTTCCGGCCCCCATGTCAATGAGATTGCGGGTATGGGCCGGATAGAGGGAAATAATACGGACAAACGGCTTTTTGACCACAATCACCCGGCCGTCGGCATCAACGATCGGCCCGGCCACGACTGCCCCGGCATGGACAAGGAGCAGCAGGACAATCAACAATATCGTTTTTTTCTCTTTCATATTATAGCCCGTGTCAACAACCGCCTTCAGGAGCGCGAAAACTCACCTGAAGACATTGGGCAAAATCATTATAGGCCACCTGGGCCCGGACCCCGTAAACCTCAGCAATCACATCCGGCCGCAGCACCTCGTCAGTCAGGCCATGGCAGACCAGTCGTCCCTGTTTCAGAAACAAAAGCCGGTCACAGAAAAACACCGCCTGGTTCAGATCATGCATAGCGGCGATGACCGTCAATCCCTGTGTCCGCACCCGACCGCGAACCGCCCCGAGGATGGAAAGGGTATGACAAATATCCAGATTGGACGTTGCCTCGTCCAGCAGCATGACTTCGGGCTGCTGGGCCAGGGCCCGGGCAACGGCCACCCGCTGCTTTTCGCCGCCGGACAATTGGTTCACCGGCCGCTCGGCAAGGCAATCGATTGCCAGCTCCGCCATCACCCTGTTCACCAGATCATGATCATGGCCGTCAAGATCCTCCAAGCGGCTCAGGTGGGGATAACGGCCCATTTCCACCAC
>JALVRI010000203.1 GCA_027031325.1 Desulfobacteraceae bacterium | reverse complement strand
CCGTGACAGGAAAACCGTCGGCAGCCGGACCATCAAGGTCGAGGTCCCGGCGGGCCTTGAGGATACTTTCCTGGAGCCTGGCGGCCGCCTTACCGGTGGGTGCCGCCAGCAGCACACGCCGCACCTTCCCCGGAAAAGCTGAAAGCAGCAAGGCTATAATCCTGGCCGCGGTGTGGGTCTTTCCGGTTCCGGGTCCCCCGGAGACAATACACAGCCGCTTGCAGGCAGCAGCAACCGCTGCGACTTTTTGCCAATTGACAGGTTCTTTTCGGTCGTCTTGACCGAAGTACCTTTCCAGCAGGGCGGCAAGCAACTTGGAATCAATATTTTCGGCTGCTTGCCGGCAGCGATCCCTTACCTGGTCGGCAATTGATCTTTCATAGTTGAAGTAACGGTTTAAATATAGCTTGGTTCCACTCAGGATTAATGGCTTATATTGGTTTTCAAACCCTACAGCCGGGCTTTTGGCAAGCAACGCCATCAATCTTTGCCCTTCCAGCAATCCGCCCAGGTCCAAATCTTCAAAACCCAGGTCGGCAAGCTGGACTTCCGGATTGTCAAGATCAAGGCAGACGTGTCCCCGGCTGGTCACCCGGCTTGCCAGGGAGGCTGCGGCCAGGACAGCGGCGTTTTCTTCCTTGAATCGGCGGACGAGCAATCTTGCGAAGGCATAATCCAGATACTCGATCCATCCGTTTTCCAAAAATCGACTGACTATTTCCATGGACACATTGTCACTGTCTGTTTGCGATCAGGGCCGAAGCAAGCTCTTTTATCAGTTCCGAATGGGGACGGATATGAAAAAATCCATTCCCATCGACACCTTCAAGGGCCACGCCACGCAAGAAAACATAAACAACTCCTCCGAAATGCGATTGGTATTCATAGCCGGCCTTGATGTTTGCCAAGTGCCTGTCCAGGGCCACGCTATAAAGGCAATACTGGAGAAAATAATAATCCTGGGCCATCACTTCCATCAAGCGTTGCGGGCTGTAATCGCCTGGTGACCCTCCCAGGTCGTTGGATTTCCAGTCGACAAGATAAAAGCGCCCCCCGCTCTCAAAAACCATATCCATGAACCCCCTGAGGTATCCGGAAACAGGGGAAAAATCGAGCCGTTCCATTTGAAGACTGAAAAGCTCGCCGGCCGGGTCGAGGCCGTAGCGGGCAAAAATGGCGCGCAACTTCTCAGGTGCCAGCGGTTTGAGGGACAAGTAGAATTCCATCTCGTTTACCCATCGACCCGGCTCGAGTTGCCCCAGGCAAAAAGGGGCCTTGGGGCCGGGAAAATTCAACTCCCTTAGGCGTACAAGCATTTCCATGACCGGTTTGGACCATCGACGCTCGAAACCGTAGTGCAAAAGGGCCTGATCAATGTTCCCTTGCATCTCTTTTTGGAAAGGCTGTGACCAGTCGGTGTTTTCCAGCAAGTGGTGAAAGAAGAGACCGGCCCTGGTACCGCGCGGGAAGTCGACAAGTCCGCTGCCGGCATCCCCAGCTTGGCGGCCAAATTCAGTCCGGGGCCGATCCAGCTCGTCCCGTTGCATTTCTCCCACAAGGGACGAAAAACTGGTCACCTTGCGGCTGGCAACCGTGCGGGCCGGAAAAACCCTACTTTCCGGAAGCCGATCCCCCCTTTTTTCCAACTCCAAAGGCCTCTTACCGCTATCTTTCGGCAGGGCGACCAGACTCACTTTGCCCTTGCCGGCTTTCACGATCCGGTCCAAATCGGCTTTAAAATCCTCTATGCCAAGGCGGTCCACCCTCCTGGCAACAGCCTCGGGGTCGAAGTCTCCGTTTTGCATCCAGGGTCCATGAAGCAAGTAGGCCAGGGCGCTGTCGGCCGTTTTGTTTATCAGGCCCCATGCAAGGTAGCACCGCTGCCTGGCACGGGTCACAGATACATAGACAAGCCTGAGGTTTTCAGCCAGGATCTCCTGTTTTGCGGCCTTGACGCGGGTCGGATCGCTCTCTGGATCCAGATCCACAACCAGGCGCCATTGCCTCTGCTCGTCGTGAAAAATCAAAGGTTCAGAAGATCCGCGTGGTGGTTCGCTCCAAAGAAAGGGACAGAAAACGACCTCGAATTCCAACCCCTTGCTCCGGTGGGCTGTCAGGATCAAAACATTGCCCCGGTCGTTTTCAAGTCGCAACTGCTCCTGTTCCGCCATCTTGTCACTGGATGCCAAACGCTCGGCCAGGAATTGGAGTATTCCGCCGATACCCAGGTCGTTTTCAATTTCAGCAGCCAAGAGCAACTCGCCAAGATGAATCAGGTTGGTAAAACGCCTGGCACCGTCCGGCAGGGCCAACAAGCGCTGGCGTATTTGCCAGGTCGACATCCAGCGCTGAAACATTGGATAAAATCCATACCTTACCCAGTCCCGGCGGGCGGCTTGAAATTCCTGCCAAACCCGGTCCAGGGATTGATCGTCTTCAATGCCTGTTTCCAGGGCGGCACTATGGCGGATCAAATCGGTCATGAGGGCAGCTTTGACCAAATCGCGCCTTTCAGGCTCGGCAATTGCGGCCAGGCAGTAAAAAAGTTGCTCTGCCTCGTCAGTATCGAAAACGCTGCCGGTCGAAAACAAGGCCGCCGGAATTCCACGTTTCAACAAGGTCTCTTTCACCAGTAAAGCCTGCCGGTTAGTGCGGGTCAGGACGGCAATATCCTGGGGTCTGCAACCTGAACTGGAGGTCAGCAGTTCTGTGATCTCCCAGGCCACCGCATCCAGCACCATCTTGGCGGCTTTTTCCCGGCTCAATGGCTTGTCACCCTCCTTTTCCGGCAGGACCGGCCACAGTTGCAGGGGGGCTCCTTTCAGCTTCGAGCCACCATCCGGCGGATTATCGGCCCGGCTGGCAGCCTGAACCGGCCGGTACTGAATCTGGCGGAAAACAAAAGGATTGGGATGGTTTGCAAACAGGCCGTCGACAGCCTCCACCAAGTCCTTGCTGGAGCGCCAGTTGAAATTCAGGGTATAACGCTTGCGGGCCCGCCGGGCTGCATCCAGGTACGCGAAAATATCAGCGCTTCGGAATCCGTAAATGGCCTGCTTGGGATCCCCTATCATGAAAAGGATGCAAGCTTCCCGGTCGAAAAGGCGATTGAATATCCTGTATTGGACAGGGTCGGTATCCTGGAATTCGTCCACCAGGGCCGCCCTGTATCGCCGGTTGAGGACCCGGGCCAGTTCAGCCCCCTTTTCCGTCTCCAGGGATTGCCAAAGATCCAGGAGCAAGTCGTCGAAATACTGTAGATTCAATCTTTTTTTTCTTGCTTTCAGCTCAGCTCCGGCCTGTTGTAGAAACTTCAGCTGAAGGCGCAACAAATAGTGCCGGCACTCAACCTCGAGCTCCTGACCGCAATCCCATAATTGCTGGCAAAGATCGAAAAATCGATGGGAGGGAGGAACCTTGCCTTTCTTCACCTTCTGGTTTAGATACTGCGTTGTAATTTTCTGTATTTGTTCATTAAGTGGAAAATTTATTCCTGGCATCGATACCATCTGCCATAAAATCCTGTCCAGCCTTGCCAGCCATTTTGCGCGACGGCTGATCCCACCTTTGGCGGCCTTGATTCCGCCGTAGATCCTCCCGTTCAAAGTGTCCTGAGCCAGTAATTCCATCACCTCCCGGCTTACCTCGGGCCACGATTCAACGACCCGGCCAAGTGCCCCCCGGAAAGGCTCGATCCCATCCAGAGGTGCATCTTCCAGGCGGGGCTCCAACAAGGCATCCGGCCCCGGGACCATCTGCCACAAGCGGGCCAGGTCTTCGGGACTTGCCGGGATTACCCCTCCGGCTCTGGCCTCGATATAGCCCCCCAGTTCGTCCGGACCGTCGTATACGTGCCGGCGCCAGAAATCTTCAGCGATTTCGATCAGAATCCGGCTCTGGTCGGAAACAAGCTCAGTATCGAACAAGGCTCCGCTTTCAAAGGCAAATTCCTGCAATACCCGCTGGCAAAATCCGTGAATTGTAAAAATGGCCGCCTGGTCGAAGAGGGCCAGGGCCGTTTCCAGATTGTCAACGGCCCGGCTTATCCCGCCACTACGGGCCAGAATGGCTTCGAGTTCAGGATCGGCCTCACCGGCCAGTAGGCAACCGCGGGCCTCCTCGAGGCGTCCACGGATTCTTTCCCGCAACTCATTGGTGGCGGCCTGGGTGAAGGTAACCACCAAAATGTTCTCCGGTGCCAATCCCTTTTCAAGGATAAGCCTAAGGTAGAGCGCGGCGATCGTGTAGGTCTTGCCGGTACCTGCGCTCGCCTCGATCAGATTCACTCCGCTCAGGGGGATTTCCCACCACCGGAATTGTTTCATACCCTATCCGTATCGTGATTTTTCTCCAGGCGGTAAACAAAGGCCAGGACCTTGGCCACGGCAAGATATAAATCCGCCGGAATCTCGACGTCTAGATCGAGGCTGGCCAGGGCTTCTACAAGTTGGGGGTCTTCCACACAGGGGACCTGATTGGCCTTGGCAATCGAAATGATTCTCTCGGCAACCAGTCCGCGGCCTTTGGCAACGACCATGGGTGCTCTGTCCCGGCCATGGCTGTATTTGAGCGCAACCGCCTTGCTCCCTTTTTCCTTATCTTGTGCCACGGATCGTTCCTTTCATGCCACAGCTCAGGTCCTAAAACTCAGACAAGCAGATCGATGCCTTTTTCAGGATCTTGGCGGAATCGCCTTCGTATCCTTTCCACCTCCTGCTTTTCTGCCAGCACCTTACTTTCGACCAGACTGAAATCTTCCCTCAGGCTTGCCAGCAGAACCGGAAGACTTTTTTCAACCATAGCGGCAATTTCCCTTTTTGAAACGTAGATATACAAGCTCAGGTGCTCATTTTTCAGGGCCACGTCCGCCCTCAAGGGACCCAGATGTTCAAGTTCCAACAGCAAGCTGACCCGGTGCCCGGATTCCTGGTTACCATGTTTCCGTTTTGGATAGAATACGGAAAATTTGACAGGCTGTTTCAGCCCGGCAATCGGTATCTGCAAATCAAGCAAGATCCCGTCGCCCAAATTCCCGGCTGTCAGCAACATTTTTTTCTGCCGACCCTCTATCCTTCTGCCGATTGACTCCAGCAGGGCCTGAAAGCTTCTTTTTTGACCGGCATCGAGCAACTTCTGGGCGTCTTTACCCTCCAGCCAGTTTGCGGCGGCATGAACCACCGCCTTCAAGTCCTTTGCCATCACCCGGCCTATCCCGGACCTGATGTATCCTTTTCGGCCCCCTCCATGGGGTCCGGAGGATATTGCGAAAGCCCGGGCTTCGAAAAAATGTCCCCCGTTTTCCAGGATCTGCCTGAGCTTATCGGCCAGCCCGGATTCCGGGCCATCCATATCAAGGGGCGACAGGATCTCGATTATTCTCAGGAAAGCTTTCCTGATCTCCAGGGGCGGCTCAGGAACTTCCGACTTCAGCCAGGCGGCCAACATCTTGATGCCCATGGTTTGACCATCGGCCGATACCCTCTCGGCTGCCGGGAAAAGATTGTCCGGCCCGCCCCGGTCGCCGGAGATGGTTTTGAGCCACAAGGGCTGCCCCGCTTTTACAACCACCAGTTTAAGAAGCTGCCCCTGCTGAACTTTAAAATCGACCCTGGCCCGGACCTTAAGCTTTCCAAGTCCTATGATGGCCTGACCATCGGGAGATACTTCCAGCACCCGTCCCGTAACCCGGTCGCCGGGCATGATTGAGTACCAATCCAACCCGCGGTTTTTTCCACCTGCCGATATCTGGAGGGCCTTGAACATTTCATTTTTCTGCATCAGGCAAGATCCCGGGAAGCTGAAAGAATATTTTCGGCTAAGACAGACAAGATTTATTCCAGACTGCCATCTATTAATACGGTTTTCAAGATGCAACAACCCGCTGCATCTGCAAAGGAAGGAAATAAATTGACCTTCTCTTTCACGGCTGCTAATAGGAGGCTAATCCTGGCCACGAAAAATATTTCATAATATATGACCCGAACTTTTTAACAAGCGGAGGGTTTTCCTTAATAATAC
>JALVRI010000202.1 GCA_027031325.1 Desulfobacteraceae bacterium | reverse complement strand
CTGAACTTGTACCCGCGCCGGTATTCGAACTTGTCCACGGCTTTCATCAGGCCGATGTTGCCTTCCTGGATCAGGTCGAGAAACTGGAGACCGCGGTTGGTATATTTCTTGGCGATGGAGACAACCAGGCGCAAGTTGGCCTTGATCAGCTCGCTCTTGGCCGCCTTGGCCCGCCGCCGCCCTTCGTCCACGTGGGCGACTATCCGTTTCAGGATCCTGCTGTTGGCCCTGATCTCTTTTTCTTTTTTTGAAACACTATTCTGAATCGCCTTCAATTCGTCGTAGAGCTTGGCAATGTCCTTGCGGGTAAGGTCACAATGCTCAGCGGCCCACTTGGCAAAGGTCCTCTTGTTGGCCAGGTTTTTCCGAAGCCCGGTCACGGTGACGTTCATCGATTCGGCCGCCAAGGCAAACAGGTTGTTGTGGGCGTCGAACCAGGTTATCAAGTCCCGGATATCCTTTTCCATCCGGTCTATAACGCTGCCTTCCAGGCGCCAGTCCTTGATCAGCTCGAAAATCTTGTTGTTTCTCCGGGTAACGCAACGCCGCACCCTACGCTGCTTGTCAGGAGGCATCTTGGTTTCAAACAGTTGGCGCCTGAACTCGGCGTTTTCCTGATGAATTTCCTTTATCCGGCGGATTGTCTCCAGGAAAGCCTCGATCTTGTCCATTTCATCGACGTAGGTATCACCTTCGTCGATATCCCTCAAAACGTGCTTGGGGCGCAGGGTTTTTTGCTCGATGTACCCGGCCAGGGTCAGCAGATAGTCCACACCGCAGGTCGTTTCCAGCAGGGCCTTCAATACATCCTGCTCACCGGCTTCAATCTGCTTGGCGATCTCAACTTCTCCTTCCCTGCTCAGCAGGGTCACCATGCCCATTTCACGCAGGTACATCTTGACCGGGTCGGTCACCGTGCCGAAATCCGATACCCCGCCGGTTGTCGACTTGGTCTTGGCCACGGCTTGCTTCGGTTTGACCGTTGCCAGCTTGCGTTTGCCTTCGTCCAAAATCTCTATCCCCAGGTCGGCAAACATCTCCAGGGTCTCGTCCAGTTGTTCGGTGGTAAACATTTCATCAGGAAGGGCATCGTTTATTTCCCTGTAGGTGAGATACCCTTGTTTTTGGCCGTGGGCGATAAGTTTTTTCATGGATTTTTCATCCATGATCTTCTTGTTCTTTTTCCCGCCGGCGGCTTTGCCGGTCTTGGTCTTGCTTGTCTTGGCGGCCTTGGCCTTTTTGGTCTTTTGGGTTTGGGCCTCATTCTTTTTTGCCATATGGTTCAGCCTCCTAACGACTCCAGGTTCGTCTGCGTTCGTTCGTTGAAAAGCTGTTTTTCTTTCAGCAACTCCAACAGGCGTGCCGTATCGTTTGCCCTTTCGGCGGCTTCAATTTCTTTTTGTAGCCTCATCTTATACTTTCGCCGGCAATGAGCTTCGAACTGGTCCAAAAGCCGCATACAGTCCCTCCGGTTCCAGCTCTCGGTATCCATTATGAGCGACGCAACCAGGTCTTCCAGCTCGCTACCCTGAAAAGCGTCGACCATTTGGCCCTCCAGTCCGGATCCGGACCCGCTCTTGGCGACGATAAAACGGCAGATTTCCTGCAACCGCCGGTCATCGATTCCGCTTTCAAGATTGCGTCCGACAAACTCGGAAACCAGCTCGGGGTACTTGAGCAGCATTGCCACCACCTGGCGCTGCATCCTGTAGCCGGGTGTGTTCATGCCCGCCCGGGCTTCGCGCTGGCCGGCCATCGACGCCCGCAGCTCAACTTGTCTTCGCGGTCTGCCGGCCGCCTCAACTTTGGCGGCAATCGCTTGTTGGTCTATTCCGAGTTTCTCTCCCAATTCCTTGATATACAGGTCTTTTTTGACCGGATCATCGATTGCGGCCA
>JALVRI010000201.1 GCA_027031325.1 Desulfobacteraceae bacterium | reverse complement strand
CCCCGGTCGCTTCATGGCGTCTACGTAAGTTATGTTGAGTTCGTAGGGACTGCGGCTTCCGTCTGAATTGGCCTTGTAGGAAACCAGCCCCCCGTTTTGCTTGACGGCCCTGACAAGGATGTCGATTGCCTCTGGCGCCAAAATCCCTTCAAGGGGCCGAACACCGATACCGTCATGGGAAGCTGTAAAATTGAAAAAAGCCGTCTGGTCCGAAGGGGTTTTCAGTCCGGCTGCCCAGCTTGACAAGGGAAGCGTGTCCTGGGTCAGGAAGGTGTAGAGCAACATCGGCGGCAGGGTGAAATTGTAAACCATCTGGGCTTCGTTGCGACCGTCTCCGAAATAGCTGATATTCTCCTGGTGGGGCACGTTGGTTTCGGTGATGATGACCACTTCCGGACAGGTCCGATCCAAAATCGCCCGCAAAAGCTGGATCACCTTATGGGTCTGGGGCAGGTGGATACAGCTCGTTCCGCTCTCTTTCCAAAGATAGGCCACCGCATCCAGTCTCAGAATGCGGGCTCCCTTGCGAACGTAATAAAGCATTACCTCGATCATCCTCACCAGGACTTCCACGTCTTGGAAATTGAGATCGACCTGATCGGGGCTGAACGTGGTCCAGAGGTCAACTGCGGTGCCGTCGGCCTTGCGGAATGTGGTGGCCAGCGGCAGCGCGCGGGGACGAACCACCCGGCTGATATCGGTTGCGGGAGTTATCTCTATGGCCAGGTTTTCAAATCCCGGTCTTCCTTCCAGATAGGCTTTGAACCACGGGCTTTGGGATGAAATATGGTTCAGCACGAAATCGAACATCAGTTGGAAATGGTCACCGAAGCGGCTTATCTCCTCCCAGCTGCCCAGGGCCGGATCGACTTGCTTGTAATCGACAACCGCGAAACCGTCATCCGACGAGTAAGGGTAAAAGGGCAAAATATGAATCGCGGAAAAGACATCCTTGAAATTATTGAGGGCAAAATCGTAAAGCACCCGCAAAGGAGGACGGTTGTCGTCACGAAGACTGTCACCGTAAGTTATCAACACCATGTCCGATTGGGAAAAATCGATCCCCCGTCCCTGATCCGGCTGCGGCCATGAACTGAGAAGGGCCTCAATTTTCTCCAGGGCCCGACGCCCCTCGACCTGGCCGTACAGCTCGTGTAAAATGGTTTCAATTCTTGAATCACGCGTATTGTGAGTCATTTTCTCCTCCTGTTTGAACGCGAACCATGAGGGACTCTGGCGGCATGATCATGGTTTCCGGCTTTGCTCGACCAAAAGAGCAGGTGCAACCGGCAATCAATCCGGATTATGCACTTCAAATGCCTGAGAAGTACCATAGTAGGTCTGCCTGCCCTCCGCCGCGCATCTTGGTCAAACTCGCCAGCTGCAAAATCCGGGATCAATATAATTTACGCCGGCCTGACAGGACTTTCGATTCATGGCCACTTTCAGTAAAGTGCGGGGTCAGGAGCCGAAAAATCAGTCATCCAGAAGGAAATCCGTGATATAGGGGTTTTCCTGCATTTCACGTCCGATGGTGGATGTAGGTGTCTCGCCGTAATCATGACCAGGCCAAACGATGGTCTCAGGTGGCAGCGTAATCAACTTGTGCTCCAACGATGCAAGCAGTTGCTCCAGGCTCCCTCCGGGAAGATCGGTTCTGCCGACGGCTCCCACAAAAAGGGTATCACCGGTAAAAAGGTGACCTTCACAAAGAAAACAAGCCGAACCGGGTGTGTGTCCAGGGGTGTGCAGGACTTTGAGAGCCAGATCTCCGAACCGGACCTTGTCCCCATCTTCTAAGCGGCGGTCGACAGGATCCGGGCAGGGATGCCCGAGGATCTTTTCAAATTCCCGGCGCAGATCGGGTTCCTTGAAAAAATCGTCGTCGGCCCGGTGCATGGC
>JALVRI010000200.1 GCA_027031325.1 Desulfobacteraceae bacterium | reverse complement strand
AATCCAGCTGGAATTCAACGCCCGCAACAATGTGACACCCAGGACGATCCAAAAACACATTACGTCCGTTTTTGATCAGGCCTATGACAGGGAAGCGGCCGATACAGAGGCGGAGCAAGATACCTTCATATACGAGGAACAGGAAACAGACCTGGAAAAGCGTATTGCCAGGCTTGAAGGCCTCATGAAGGAGGCTGCCAAGGAACTCCAATACGAAAAAGCCGCGGTTTATCGTGACCGGATTGCTGCCTTGCGCCAGCGGCTATTGTTCGAAGCCTGAGAGCATGCCACCAAAAACAGATGCCATACTGCCGGTCTTGCGCAAAGGTCTCGTAAATGTTTCAAGCGGACCCGGCGTTTACCTGATGCGGGATGCCGGCGGGCGGGTGATATATGTGGGCAAGGCGGCCAATCTTAAAAAGCGGCTGGCAAGTTATTTCAGTCCAAGGGCCGGCAGTAATCCCAAGACGGCGGCCCTGCTGGGCAAGGTGGCCGATTTCGAGACAATTTTGACCTCCGGCGAGAACGACGCCCTGATCCTGGAATCCAATCTCATCAAGAAATACCGGCCGCGATACAACGTCATCTTAAAGGATGATAAACGTTATCCCTCTTTGCGCATCGACCCTCGCGAAGACTATCCCAACCTGGTCGTGGTACGGAAGGTGAAAAACGACGGAGCCCTATATTTCGGCCCTTACGCCTCGGCCAGGTCGGTAAGGCAGGCCGTTCGTTTCATCCACAAGACTTTCAAGTTGCGCAAGTGCAACGACAAGATGTTCAGGCGCAGAACCAGGCCTTGTCTCAATTTTCAGATGTCCCTTTGCCTGGCTCCCTGCTGCCTGAATGTGGACCGGGATTGCTACCACGATATCGTCAAGGAGGTCGTCGCTTTTCTAAGGGGCAGGACTCCGCAATTGATTGAAAAGGTGCAACGGCAGATGCTCGCCGCCGCCGAAAAGCAGGCCTATGAGGAGGCGGCCGGTCTGAGGGACAAGCTCTTTGCCCTCAAGCGGACCTTGGAAAAGCAGATCAGCGTATCCAACGATTTCAAGGACCGGGATGTGATTGCCCTGGCGGAAGACAGGCAGTGGACGGTGCTGACACTCCTCAAGGTAAGGCAGGGATTTTTGATTGGACAGTCCCAGTTCTCAATGGAGCAGGCGCTGGGAGATGAAGGCGCCAAGCTCAGCTCTTTCATAAGGCAGTATTATATGACCACAGAGCGTCTGCCACAAGAAATCTTGCTGAGCCATCGGCCTGAGGATCTGAAGTTACTGGCCGAGTTCATTTCAGCGACGGTGGGTAAAAAGGTTACCTTTACCATACCCCGCAAGGCGGATAAACGGCGTTTGGTGGAAATGGCCCTGACCAATGCCCGCCACCGTCTGGAAAAGCTCCGCCAAGGAGAGTTGGCCCGCCGTGAGCTGCTGACCAAGCTGCGGGCAAGATTGAGACTCGATCGTTTGCCCCGGAGGATCGAATGTTTCGATAATTCCCACCTGGGAGGAAGGCAAATGGTTGCCGCCATGGCCGTCTTTGTGGATGGACTGCCTTCCAAGGCTGAGTTTAGAAGATATCGCCTGGAGATAGAGCGCCCCGATGATTACCAGGCCATGGCCATGGCCTTGGAGCGCCGCTTTGCAAAAAAGGAGGGCCGTCAAAAATTGCCGGACTTGCTGATGGTGGACGGTGGAAAGGGGCAATTGAATGTGGCTCTGCGAACCATCGCGCGCCTGGGCCTTTCCGGTCGTTTCGATCTGGTGGCCATAGCCAAGGCCGAAAGACCCGAACTGGAAGCCGACAAGGTTTATTTGGCCGGCAGGGTCGATGCGGTGAACTTTCGCCGGTCCGATGAACAGCTCTTGTTCCTGCAACAGATCCGTGACCGGGCCCATCGCCTTGCAATCGGCTACCAGCGGTTGCGCCATCGCATGCAAGGCTTGGAGTCGGCCCTGGATGGGATCAGTGGAATCGGACCGAAGCGCAAAGCGTGCTTGCTTGGAGCCTTCGGGGGGATGGAAAATATGCGGGCAGCAACGCTGGAACAAATAAGCGCGCTGCCCGGTTTCAATGAAGCATTGGCCAAAAGGGT
The DNA here is from genome assembly GCA_027031325.1 of Desulfobacteraceae bacterium. Classification (GTDB taxonomy): domain Bacteria; phylum Desulfobacterota; class Desulfobacteria; order Desulfobacterales; family Desulfosarcinaceae; genus JALVQM01. Next base: position 3,944 of record JALVRI010000200.1, on the reverse strand, counting down.
ACTGGAGGTCCTGAAGGGTCAGGATTAAGGACCGGTCAGGACGATCCAAAGTCTGCCATTTAAGAAAAGGTCTAAACCCCGAGGCGTTTCAGGGTGTCTTTCAAGCCTTGCACTGCTTCGGCGGATTTCAGCAACTTTGCCTTTTCATCCGCGGTAAGTTCGATTTCAATGATCTGCTCTATGCCTTTGCTGCCGAGCTTGACCGGAACTCCGATGAAAAGATCGTTTATTCCGTACTCGCCTTCCAGGTATGCGGCACATGGGAGGATCTTCTTTTTGTCCTTCAGGATGGCTTCGGCCATTTCAACCGCGGCGGCCGAAGGAGCATAATAAGCGCTGCCAGTCTTGAGCAGGCTTACAATTTCGGCACCACCGTTTGCGGTCCGCTCTACCAGGGCATCTATGCGCTCCTTGGGCATCAATTCGGTGATCGGGATTCCGGCAACCGTTGAGTAACGCGGCAAGGGAACCATGGTGTCGCCATGACCTCCCAGAACAAAAGCATGGGTGTTTTCAACCGACACATTCAACTCCATTGAGATGAAGGCCCGGAAGCGGGCAGAGTCCAGCACTCCGGCCATCCCCATGACACGGTTTTTGGGAAAGCCGCTGGTTTCATAGGCGACGTGGCACATGGCGTCCAGCGGGTTGCTGACGATTATCAAAATGGTATCGGGCGAGTATTTTACGATCTGTTGGGTGACACTTTTGATGATGCCGGCGTTTGTGCTTATCAGGTCGTCCCGGCTCATACCTGGTTTGCGGGGAATACCGGCGGTTATGATCACGATGTCCGAACCAGCCGATGCCTCGTAATCATTGCTGCCCACCAGGTGGGCATCGTGTTTTTCAATCGGGGCTGCTTCGCTCAGGTCGAGTGCCTTGCCCTGGGGAACGCCCTCGATTATATCGATCAGGACGACGTCACAAAGTTCCTTTTCTGCCAGGCGTTGGGCGGCGGTGGCTCCAACGTTTCCGGCGCCGACTACGGTAACTTTTTTCTCCATTTGCAACTCCTTGAGGTTTGTATGTTGCGGGGAATATAAAATATCTTTCAATTGAGGCAAACCAAAGAACCATCCATAGACAGATTGAGCAGGCTTGTCAATAGAGTAATATTTAGCCATTTGAAAACGTTTGAATATTGACACATTAGGCCAAAAAAGGCTAAAAATGATTGTCGGCCGGTTCCGTTTCGCGCCGTGAGCCGGACGCAACCGTCATGGATGGGGACAAATTCCCCGCGGGAACCAGTCCCATCCGCGGTCTGACATACCATGATGTCAGCTGCGGCTTGGCTGTGGAGCGATTGCAATGTTCATGGTGGCAATGGGGGCGCAAACCATGATCTCCGGGCTGCCATTAAATTTTGGATAGTTACAAATCATCCCGTCTGTGGCGGGATGATGAGGATTAAGATGTCGGATTTCAAACAGCAACTCAAAGCGTTACTCAGCGAGGCGGAAATATACAAAGGCCAGGGACTTGTCGATGAAGCCAAGGCAAAATATCAATCTGCAGCGACTTTGATACGTTCCAAAGAGAACATAAAAAATCGCGACAGCCTTCTCAGTGCAATCGAGACCAAGATAAACCAGTTACAAAAAGAAAGAAGCGCCGCCAATCAGGCCGTTCAGTCACCCAGATTGTCATCCAAGGCCCAAAATCTCATCAAAAATCTTTTTCTTGCCGCCGATGACGAAGGCAAGGACGATGCCGCCCTCGAGGCCGGAATCGTGTTGGCCAAACTAGGCCAGTTCGACAGCGCCATCACTGAGTTTAACAAGCTGATTCAAAAAGATAATTTAAGGGTGGCCGCGGCAAAAAACATCCTCCAGTGCCACCTGGCCAAATCTTCAGAGCAGGAAGCGATCGACCAGTACCAACGCTGGATGAGCGATGACGGTTTTCCACCCAAGCAGTTGGAAACCATTCGACAATATTTGGAAGAGATTTTACAACAAAAGGGTGTTGAAAGCCGATTGCCTGCTCCCAAGCTAGAACCTCAAGATCGGCCTGCCGCCGATCTTGAGCTGGAACTTGAAAAAGACGATGAAGAGGAGTTCATTGATATTACCTCGATTGCAATTACTTTTGAAAGTGGTCCCCATAAAGGTAAGACGGTTGAATTCGAGGTGAATTTTCAATCCGGCAACATGTTGAGCCTGATAATATCAAAAGATGAAGCCGATTTGCTCGAAGGGCTGGATGACGGAATGACGTTGAAAGAAATCCAATTCTTCTCCCCGATTGCTATTTTCAACGGCTCCGCTGTCGTGGTCTCCAAGACACAGATCAAATCCGGTCCCAAGCAAGGTGACTATTGCCTCGATATTCGCATTACAAGCACTTGATGGGCGAGTGCTTGCAAATCCGGGGTGAAGAAAGACAGCTTAGAGAATAATGATGAGCTGGTCAGGTAGATCGTTTGATTCAGCCAAATGCAAGCCAAGTTGCGGAGTGAATACTTATGGCCATTTTCAACCTGAAGAAGCGGGAAATAGAATGCAAGATAGTGTACTACGGCCCGGGGCGTTGTGGTAAAACCACGAATCTCGAGTTTATTTTCAAGTCTTACAAGAAGCAGGTTCGAGGGGAGATGGTTTCGATCAACACTGAAGGTGACCGCACCCTGTTTTTTGATTTTCTCCCGATGGGGCTTGGGAAAATTAGGGGTTGTGATGTGCGGGTCCAGCTTTATACCGTGCCCGGCCAGGTAAAATACAGTTCGACACGCAAGCTGGTGCTCCGGGGCGTCGATGGGGTGGTGTTTGTGGCCGATTCGCTTGAGGTACGCCGGGAAAAAAATATGTTGTCCCTCAAGGACCTTCAGAATAACCTGAAGGATTATGGCAAGAGTATTTTCAAGATACCGCTTGTAATGCAATATAATAAAAGGGATTTGGCCGAGCAAGGTATTCCGCTGATGCCTCTGGAACAGATGGAAAGAGATCTGAATCGGCAATTGAAGGTTCCGTCCTTTCCTGCCAGCGCGGTCAAAGGGAGCGGGGTTGGAATTACCCTGAAGGAATGTTTGAAATTAACGTTGAAGTCATTGCAGAAAGAGTTCAAGTGGGCCCAGTAAGAATGAGCCAAGGTGATCATGAGTGCTAACAAGGTACTGGCCGGCAGTTTGAAGTTCCTCGCCCTGGGGGAGGTAATGCAGATCCTGGGAGGCAACTCCAGCAGTGGGGTTCTGCGAATAATAAGCCGCTATGCAAACGAACCAGGGGTTATTTATTTCAAGGACGGCAATCCGGTTAACGCCAATTGTCCCGGCAAGTCTGGCCTGGACGCCGTTTATTCTTTGTTCGGATGGACCGATGGGGAGTTCGAGTTTCACCTGGAAGAGGTCAATGTCGCACCTGTAATCAACAAGAGCCGCATGGGGATAATTTTGGAGGGACTGAAAATGGTTGATGACGGGCAGATAGAGAAGCTTGGACCTGACACAGTAGGATCATCCCGTCTGACGGCAATCCGGGGCGATGGCACTGTACCCCTGATGAAGGGGCCGATGGTGGACTACATGTATATCGCCGACGAGGAGGATTTCTTCGATGGTGAGAACATTGTCGAAGAAGGCAAGCATGGCTCATGGATCTGGGTGGTTCTGGAGGGGGTCGTCGAAATAATCAAGAACACCGAAAAGGGGCCTCTTCCGATTGTGAGGATCGGCGACGGTGGATTTATCGGGAGCCTGTCGTCCTTTCTTATCCAGGGCCATATGCGTACAGCCACCGTCGTGGCGGTCGGTAATGTTCAATTGGGGGTCTTGGACTCCCAGCGTCTGGCCCAGGAGTTTGCAGCCCTGTCGGCCGAGTTCAGAACATTCCTTATCTCGATCGACAGGCGATTGCGGCAGCTGAATCAAAGGGTGGTCGATTATTACACGGGTGCGTTAGACCCTGCCAGGATGCTTGATAACCGGATACCTGTTATCA
>JALVRI010000199.1 GCA_027031325.1 Desulfobacteraceae bacterium | reverse complement strand
AAGCCGCAAGAGGCTTGCGATTTTACCGCATCTGCTTTGTTGGAGGGCAGTTGAAGTACCAAAGCATGTCTGCCTGCCCTCCGCCTCCCATCTTAGCCAAACTGGCCAGCTGCAAAATCCGGGTTAAATTATTGGGCAGTCGCCCTGTATTTGTTTCCACCCCTGCTTTCAGACAAAGGTGACAATCGGTGATAAATCCTGCTGGATCCTTTTTGACGTACAAAAAAGGGCGTTTTGGACCTAACTTGCCCAAAACACCCCGAACAATCAATACCTCTGGATAGGATACTTTTAATGGTGCGAGCTTCCACCCCTGCGCGTATCGATCACCGCCTTGATGATGCAATAGGTCATTCCCATGCCGATGATGCTCAAGGCATACCAGAGGCCCCCATGAAAAACCATGTGCCCCATATCCCAGACCCATTCAAAACAAAAAGGAAACATTATTGGCTACCTCCTTGAGGTTGATTTCGCCCTGGATCAGGCTAGGCCTCGGCCGGTACCGCCTGACCATCAGTTTGCGCCTCTTTTTCATCCTGCTGTCCATCTTCCAGCTCGACTCCGTCCGAAGCGGAAACGGAATCAACCGGGTTCAACTCGGCTTCCTGGGGGAATATAGGCAAATAGCGGTACGAGATCAGGATCATGATTACCCCGTAAGCAACCGGCAGCAAGGTAGTGGCGACCTCCTGCCAGCTCGGATAGTAAAGAACCCATTTGTCGAAACTCATAACCGGCACGGCCATTACCTGCAGGACCATCACCCAGCGGTTGATGGAAACGCCCAAGACACCCAGCAACAAGGCGATGATCCGGGTAGTGGGATTACGCCGCGTGGGACCGGAAATCAGCAACAGCCCGGGGATAATTCCGCAAATGACGATTTCGGTAAGCAGGATCCATTTCCCGTAAAGGGGATTGTTCGAATAGAAGAAAGTCCATTTGAAACCGAGGGAAGGCGCAGTTACCGTGGCCCAGTAAACGGTGTCGATAATCTTGGCGACAACGTAGGTTATTATCATCCAGCCGGCAATCTTGGCCAGCAATTCAACCACGTTGTCCTTGACCAGTTTCTTGCCGGAAATCTTTTCAGTCAGCCAGGTAATGGAGAGGGTAAAACATGGACCATAGGCTGCCGCCGACCAGGTGAACAGAAAGAAAGTCCAGGGCCAGACGTTGATTCCGGTCCTGAAAGAAAAAGGCCTGCCGAACAGGACGCCGGACACGCCACCCAGGGAGCCCTGATGGAAAAAGGACAGAAAAGCGCCCGTGGCGGCAAAGACGGCCATGGTCTCGTGCATGTTATGGCTCAGGTTGTGAAAGAACGGCACCCTGTCAAGCTGCCTGTTTTCCAGCACCAGTGGCAGGTATTCGATGCAAAGAACGGCAAAATAGCACGAGAGGCAGAAGGCCACTTCGGTCAACATGGAATGAACATTGGCGTGCCAGAAGATAAACCATCCCCTTAGCGGTTGACCAATGTCGATGGCCAGGATCAGCAACGCCGAGCTGTAGCAGATAAAACCGATCAGGACGGCATAGTTGATTATGTTCTTAAGCTCTTTGATGCCGAAGATATAACGCAGCAGACCCGTGAAGAAAGCCCCGCCGCCAAGGGCGATAAAGGCCAGGTCGGCCCAGATCCAGAGGGCGAACCCGTAATAGTCGTTCATGTTGGTCTGGTTGAGCCCCTTGAACCACACCATCAACATGGCGACCACACCCCACAGCAGCACAGCGCCCGCTATGGCCAGCGCCAGAAGGAACTTCCAGGTGGGGCACCGCTTGACGCCTTCGGGTATCAATGCAGAATCCATAATATCCGTGCTCCTCGTAACTTAAGTTGACCCCGCTTCATGCCATATCCCTTCAGGAATGGCTCTTTTGGATAACGGCCCCGGGTTTTTCTCCGGGCAGGTAATTGTCGCCCGCCTTGCGAACCCACTGCCGGCTCGACTTGTAGTACACCTTGGGATTGGTACCAAGCCTTTCCAGGAGCCTGAAAACTTCGGGATTACGCGGGCGGCCGCCGTTTTTCAGGTCGGGCTTGACCAGCTTGTGCACCAGATGGTCCGGGTTGTTCAGGTCGCCGAAAACAATCGCTCCGGCCGGACAGGCCTGGGTGCAAGCGGTTTGGTATTCGTCTTCTTCCACCACACGGCGGCCTTCGAGGTAGGCCTTGTCCTTGGCGGCCTGGTAACGGTGAAAGCAGAAGCTGCACTTTTCGACCACACCCCGCATCCTTGGTGAAACGTCAGGATTGAGGTACTTTTCCATTCCATCGGGCCAAACCGGATCCCACCAGTTGAAATAGCGGGCATGATATGGACAAGCCGCCATACAATACCGGCATCCGAAACAGCGAGTGTAAATCTGGCTCACGATCCCGGTTTCCCGGCTGTAATCGGTCGCTGTGGCCGGACAAACCGAAACACAAGGAGAATGCCCTTCATGCTGTCCCGCGCAATGCTGACAGGGCCGCGGGATATAGCAAATATCGGAATCAGGGAAGGACTTTCCGTTGGTGATCTTGTAGACCCGCATCCAGGTGATACTGAGCAGCTTGTCAGACTCGTCCTTCTTGAAGGGTACGTTGTTTTCAGCCATGCAGGCCACCATGCAGGATCCGCACCCCGTGCACTTGTCCAGGTCGATCACCATTCCGTATCGCTTGGGTCTGTGTTTTGTCTGCTCTTGTTTCATCAGAACCTCGTTATACCGTTTAGGCTTAGGCCAGTTTGGCTCGGATGCCCCAAGCCGCATCGAATCCAGAGGCAGCTTCCTCCATAGATCCGATCAACGCGTTGACATTTATCCCTTTACCGGCAAGATAGGCGTCATAAGCAGTATGCCCCAGCCCCCGGGGGATACATACAATCCCGGGCATTACGGCCTCGTCAAGGTGAACCTTTACCCTGGCCTTACCCACAGGGGTAACCAGATGCACGACCTTTCCTTCAGCCACTGCATACTTTCTGGCGGTTGCCGGATTGATTTGAATGCAAACATCCTTGCCCTCGAGCACATCGTCCCAGACGGATTTGATCATGAAAGGCGGATCCCCGATGTAACCGTTGGCAAGGCGAATGGAATCGTATGGTACCAGCACCAGCGGAAACTGGGCCGGGTCCCCGGCCGGAGTTATTTCCTCGGCTTCAAGGATTTCATCGATTTTACCGCCGGCCAGCCTGAACTTGCCTCCGGCATCGCCGAAGGCCTGGTCCCAAGCCGGAGGCCTGAACCCGGAATCGTACCAGAAACCTTGCTCTTCCAGTGTCTCCCACTTATTCTCCAGGGTCTCCTTGAGACAGGTTTCGTAATCGTCCCATTGGAATGCGCCGGCCACAGTTCCGCCCATAATCCCGGCAAGCCGGATTACAATTTCACCAAGGGCCATGGTGTTGAACTGGGGCTCTGTAACCGGCCGGCAAAGGCCGATCAACGGAAAATTCAGCCCCGCCGATACAGGTACATCTTCCAGAGTTTCAAGGTATAGATGTTCGGGCAAAACCAGGTCGGCCATGGCGGCCGTTTCATCCATGAAAGAAGAAAAGCTTACGACAAACGGAATCTTCCTGAAGTTATCTTCCACGCCACCGCTGCCCGCCAGGCTGTAGACAGGATTGCACCTTGCCACCATCAGGACTTCGGGCAATTGCTCGGCATCAGTGCCAAGCAAGCGTTGCACCAGGCTGAGGGTCAATCCATCCTTCCCACCGCCGCTGCCATCTGCCCGCGGCCGTTCCAACCCGGCCCGGGCCACCTCGTCCAGCTCGGGCTCTTGCCAGGCGATGTAGTCGTACTCCGGAACAATCCACATACCCCCGCTCCGGTTGAAGCCACCCACCAGGGCATTCAGCAGCATAATGGCCATGCAATCCCTAAGGCTGCCGGCAGACGCCCGCCCTTGACCGCGCCCGTAAAGGGCGACCGGACGGGAGGCCCTGGCGAATTCAACGGCCCACTTGACGATCGTCTCGGGGCCAAGCCCGGTTGCAGCAGCAGCCGTTTCCGGGGTATGCAGAGCAACCAATCTTTTCAACCCTTCGAAATTATCACAATAATTTGAGATGAACTCTGAATCGTACAGGTTGCGGCCGATGATCACATTTGCCATGGCCAGGGCCAGCTCGGCTTCCGATCCGGGCTTGACGGCCAGCCAATGATCTGCTTTGGCAGCCGTGTTGGAAAGGCGCGGCTCTACCTGGACCACCGTGGTATGACCGTCTTTCCAACTGCTGTTGGCCTTGAACACCCTAACCGGCGATCCCCAGCCGTCAAGCAGGCCACAGCCGAAACTGAGAACGAAATCGGCCTCTTCCAGGTCGAAACCGGCCCGGACGGCGCTTCCTCCCGCCAGCTTCAAGGCGGCCTTGGAGGCGTCTTCGGCAGCAGGCATGCAAAAAAGGTTGGGTGACCCGTAAACGGTCATCAAACGCTGGAAAAGGCGGCCGACCGTCCCATCGATCCCATCCAGAAGGCAGGCAGCCTTTTCCGGGGTACCTTTCGACCGAACTTGCTTGAGCCTGGATGCAAGTTCGTCAAGAGCCTCCTGCCAGGAAATGGACCGCCACTTTCCCTCTCCCTTTTCACCGACACGCTTCAAGGGAGTCTTGATCCGGGTCGGCCCATAGAGCAGCTGCAAGCCGGACAGTCCCAGGATACAAACTCCGCCCTTATTCACCGGGTGCTCATCGGCACCCTCGATCTTTACACAGCGCTCATCTATCTTGCGCACCTTGACACCGCATCCCCCCGGACAAAGGGTACAGGTTGTGGTCTCGTAATAAGATTCCCCACGTTGGGGGACCGGGGTCCACGGCCAATTCTGAGTCCAGATGGACAGGTCGTCGGTCAATTTCCACGGCAACGGCGACAAGGCGGTGCCCGCCGCCCCGCCGATCAGCAATGACAAAAAGCTTCTTCTATCGACTTTCATAAGACATCCCCTTGGATCAGCCTGGTCTTTTCATCCAATATCAGCGTACCGTTATTTCCGGCCCGCTTTAACCGCCCGGAAACTTTTGCCGGCAGTTCAAGCATGCGCTTCACTTGTGGCAGACGAAGCAGGCGTCCCGGCCCGTCTGGACGCTGGAAGCGTGAACGCCGGCGCTTTCATGGCACTGGGCGCAATCATCCATTTTCATCCTGTCCCAGGTATTGCTCTTGAAACCGGCGATGTTCCGGCCCCAGATATCACGGCTGTATCCGGTAATCCGGTTTTCTTCGTAAGGCTTGAGGGACTCGGATGTTCCGATGTCACCGTGACAGGTCCGGCATTCCATTTTCGCACCGTAAACATGAGCTGCGTGGGAAAAGAACACGCAGTTGGGCTGGCGGGAATAGACCAACCAGGGCACCTCGCGCTCCTTGGCGACGTATTGTTCCACGAAGGTCGCCTCGTCTTCGGTCTCTCCCTGGGCCTCTTCGTGGCAATCGATACATTGTTCAAGCTTGGGCACACCGGCGAAGCTGCCGTCCTCCCTGAAAAAATGGCAGCTCTGACACCCGTCATCGACCTGCTCCAGGTGCAGCTTGTGGTTGAAATCGAAGGGCTGGTTTTTCTGGGAATAGAGGACCTTGGGAAAAATCACCCACCCGACGACCAGACTTGCAAGAAAGCCGATGATGAAAAACAGGACAATGAAAGGCCCACCTCCTGAGCCCTCGCCCGCCTGGCTATCGGCAGGTGCGTCGCTCAACGTTTTCAGCTTGTCTTCTTGACTGCTCATGGATACTCCGTCTAGCGCTCCAAGGGTATGCACGCCCCATGCGTACCCTGTTTGAAGGGGTTATCACAGCTTGTCGCCACCACGGCGTTTAGGCCCGAGCCAATATTGAAACGAACACTTGCCCGTTACAGCTTGTATCAGTGCTCCAGGCATGGGATTACATGCCCGCCGGTAAAAATCTACGAAGGAAATGACCTTGGCTTTAGTATCCAGTGACCTTCATTTTGTCAAGTAAAATTAGCCTCCAAGGGACCCGTAGCTATGCAGACCCGGCAGAAAATTGACCATAAAGTAAGTGACCAAAA
>JALVRI010000198.1 GCA_027031325.1 Desulfobacteraceae bacterium | reverse complement strand
CAACGGTTACGGCACAGGAAAACGGCCTGGTATATCCTTCTTTAACCATGGCCGGTACCAGGGTATTGCCAAAGGCCGCAGTGTCAGCCACGGCCGCACCGGTCATTCCGGCAAAAAGCACCGAAGCAATCATGTTTGAATGGGCCAGTCCCCCTCGTGTGTAACCGATCAGGGCATTGGCAAAATCGGCCAGTTTCTCGGTTATACCCGAACGGTTCATGATTTCTCCTGCCAGGATGAAAAACGGCATGGCCATGAAGGTGAAAAGGTCGAGGCCTTCAAAATACCGCTTTGGAGCCATCATCAGGAAGTTTTCGCCACCGATCTGGACCAGCCCCACGATCCCGGCAACTCCCAGGGTCACCCCTATGGGAAGGCCGATCAGCATCAAAAAGAAAAACATGACAATAACCGTGATCATAAGGTTCCTCCCTGGCGTGCCGCATAATCATGGCTATTGCCCGGACTGCGCAGCATGGAGGCAAAAATCTGGAAGGCAGTCAGGGCCGAAGATACTGGTACCGCGGCAAACGGTACCAGCATGGTCATCCCGAAAATGGTGGCGTACTGGGTTTTGCCGGCCAGGGTGGTCCCGATACCGTAGTAGGTCAGAAAGATGAAAAAAACCAAACTTATCACATCAAGCAGTACCATTAATACTTTCCCGGCCTTTACGGGCATAAACTTCCGGACCAAATCCAGGCCGATATGCTCCCGGTAGTATGCGCCGCAGGAAACCGCCAGCAAGGCTGCCCAGATCATCAGGTAGCGGGAAAATTCTTCCGTCCAGGTGGCGCCGAGTTCCAGGAAATAACGCTCAACTACTCCGAACCAGATCACGACAACCATCATGCCCACCAGCAAGGCGCATACCCGCTCCACAAACCAGTTGACCCGGAAAGCAATGATGTCCAGACGGGTCTTTGGATCAGCATTCATTCATATTCTCCAATACCTGATATGGCTCAAACCAGGTCACCTTACGATGCGAGTGCCGGCCTGGCCTGCAATTGCCCTTTCCAGGTTCTGCCGGTTGGTAATAATAGCCGTGCCCCTGCGGCTTTCAACGAAGTCGACCGCCGCTTCAATTTTTGGCAGCATGGAACCTTCGGCAAACCTTCCTTCGCGGATATATTTCCGGGCATCCGCGGTTGTCAGCCTGTCGATGCCGGTTTGATCAGGTTTGCCGAAATTCAGGTAAACCTGTTCAACCCCCGTGGAAATTATCAATAGATCGGCTTCCAGCTCTTTTGCCAGAATCCCGGAAGTATAATCTTTGTCGACAACAGCATCCACTGCAGACAGGCCCCCATTTGCATCCTCCAAGGTCGGAATCCCACCGCCGCCTGCCGCTATCACACAGTAGCCGGCCGCAACCAGGGTACGGATGGCATCCATCTCGACGATTCTTACCGGTTTGGGAGATGGGACCACCCTGCGATACCTGCGCTTGGAATCGATCGTGAAATGCCATTGAGGAAACTTGTTTGCCAGGCGGGTCGCTTTTGCCTCCGAATAATATTCTCCGATTGGCTTGGATGGATGACAAAATGAGCTATCCGAAGGATCCACGACTACCTGGGTCACCAGGGTAACCGCTGTTTTGTCGATATTGCGGCGTTTAAATGCATTGGCAAAAGATTCCTGGAATTGGAATCCGATTGCGCCCTGGGTGTCGGCAACACAGTTTTTCAACGGCACAAAATGAAGCTCTCTGGCTTCAAATGCGATTTCCGAGCGTCTCAGGATAAAGCCTACCTGAGGGCCATTACCATGGGTTACGACAACCTCCCATCCAGCACTGATAAATTCTACTATCTGTTCAACGATTTCACGTATTGCTTCCAACTGATCTTCTACAGTTTTTCGGCCGGAGTCTAAAATGAGCGAATTTCCGCCCACGGCTATAAC
>JALVRI010000197.1:539-1917 GCA_027031325.1 Desulfobacteraceae bacterium | reverse complement strand
GCGTAATCAAGGCCGTAGCCGATCAGAAAACCCTTGTCCACCTGAAAACCGGCGTAGTCGACCACAACGGCTGTTTCCCTACGTTCGTGCTTGTTTACCAAGGCGCATATTTTGACCGAACCGGCATTATGTTCGGCAAAGTACTGATGCAGCCATGCCAGGGTGGTGCCGGTATCGACAATATCCTCCACCAGCAGAATATCTTTGCCGTTAAGATCGATTTCCGGCGGTTTTGTCAGGCGGATTGTGCCGGAGGTAGTTGTGGCATCGCCATAGCTGGCCACCCTGATGAAATCGATCTCGATATCCAGGTCAATTTCCCGGACAAGGTCGGCCAGGAATATGAAGGCGCCGTTCAATACCCCGATAAGAACAAGGGGGCGGTTCTGGTAGTCCCTGGTTATTCGCCGGCCCAGCTCCTGCACCCGGGTGCTGATCTGCTGCCGGTCAAAGAGGATTTTCTTTTCCATCATGACTCTTTCGTCCACTGCTTCAGCAGAATTTCGGCCTTTTCTTTTTCCGCGAAGTCGCCCTTGTCGGCCAGGGCGGTTTTCAGCTCCTTGATTGCCTCCGTTTTTTTGCCCTCCCCGAACAGGGCCAGAGCCAGGTGATAGCGGAGTATCGGCATGTCCGGTTGTTTTTCAACGGCCTGGGCGAATTGATTGCGGGCCAGGCTGTAGGCTTTTCGTTTATAGTGGACCCAGCCCAGGGTGTCAATTACATGGACTTCATCGGGAAGTTGTTCCTTGGCGGTCATGGCCAGGCGCAACGCCTCACCGAGATCGGGTTCCGGTTCTTCGGCAAGCAGCCAGGCCAGGTTGTTGGCGGCAGCGGCAAAATCGGGTTTGACGGCAAGTACCTGCTGGTAATACCGCTTGGCCTCCTTGCTTTTACCTTGCTGTTCAAGCAGGGCGCCCATGCCCATGAGCGCCTGGATGTTTTTCGGGTTCTGCTTGAGAAGTGAACGGTACTGGGCAATGGCTTCATCGGTTTTCTGCTGCCTGTTGAAAATGGCTGCACTCATGCTGTAGGGCCTTGGGTCCTGGGGGGCAAGTTTTTGGGCCTTTTTAAGGACCGCAAGGGCCTGGTCATAGTCCTTTTCACCCATCAGCATGGAGCCAAGCAGGATAAGGTTGCCGACACTGTCGGGTTTTTTCTCTATCTGTTGGCGCACCATGGCGATAAGTTCTTTATTCGTTTTGCCCTTGTTTTTCTCCAGGCGGACAAGGTTTAACAGGGCCGGTGTGTTGCCGGGCCTGAGGGAGAGTATTTTCCTGAAGGTTTCGGCAGCCTTGTCCAAGTCTTTTTTGCCCATGTAGGCAAGGCCGAGGTTGCCGAGCACTTCGACGTTGTCGGGAACCTTGCTGTTCATCTCCGC
>JALVRI010000197.1:0-529 GCA_027031325.1 Desulfobacteraceae bacterium | reverse complement strand
GCCTTGGCCAGCAGCAGGGCGGCGTTGAAGTTCTTGGGATTGATCTTCAGGGAGATGGCGGCCTCACGTTTGGCAGCGGTGAAGTCACGGGCACGCAACAGCAAGAGCGCCTGGAGGGCATGGTATTTTGCCTCGCGCGGATTGCGTTTTATGGCCTCTGCCGCGCTGTTGCGGGCCAGTTCCATCCGGCCGGTGTTCATCTGGGCCAGCGCCTTGACGAAAAAGGGTTCCGGCCAGCGGGGATAATTTTTCGTCAGGCTCTCCAGCAGGTCCAGGGCATCCTGGTTTTTACCGTCCTTGAGAAGGAATTTTGCCTTGACCAGGTTGGCGCCCCCGTTTTTCGGATTACCGGCCAGGATTTCCTCCATCAGTGTTTTTGCCTGGTCATATTTCTTTTGTTCAAAATAGTAGTCGGCAAGACGGGCCTTGATATCAAGGGGATTTTTTGAATGCTCAATGGCGGCCTGGTAGGCCTTCTCCGCTTTTTCCGCCTGGCCGCTGCGGCGGTAAAAATCCGCGAGAATGAGGC
>JALVRI010000196.1 GCA_027031325.1 Desulfobacteraceae bacterium | reverse complement strand
GAGGGCCAGGAATACCGCCGCCTGTCGGAGATCAACAGTATCCGCCTTCAAAGCATAGATGCGCCCCGGGGACTGATCTTGGATCGCAACGGCATCCTGCTGGTGGACAACCGCCCCGCCTTCGACCTGAAGATAGTACTCAAAGACGCCCGGCCTGTGGACAAGACCATCGCCAAGCTTGCCCGATACACGGGTCTCGACAGGCAGGAATTGCTTGCCAGGATTGCTGCCGCCCAGGGCCGCTCCGCCATCAAGCCGATTTTGCTCAAATCTGACATTGGCAGGGACGCCATGGCGGCCGTTGAAGTTCACGGCTGGGACCTTCCCGGCATAGTGGTCCAGGTCAGCCCCAAGCGTCATTACCTGCGAAAGAAATTCGCCGCCCATGTTCTGGGATACATGGGTGAGATCAACTCTGCCGAGTTGAAAAAAGAGCGTTACAGGGACTTGCGCCCCGGGGACTACATCGGCAAATTCGGCCTTGAAAAAACCTATGAAACCATTCTCCGTGGCAAGCGCGGTGGCCGCCAGGTGGAGGTCAACGCATCGGGCCAGGTGGTCCGGGTTTTGAAGACCGTCCCCGCCCAGCCGGGAAATAACCTGCTGCTGACAATCGATCACGGTTTGCAGTCCCTGGCCGAGTCCTTGATGGAAGGCAAGGCCGGGGCAGTCGTTGCTCTTGATCCGCGTAACGGCCAAGTCCTGGCTATGGCCAGCAGCCCGGCCTTCGATCAGAATGCCTTCATCCGCGGCATGAGCCGCCGTCAGTGGAGCGAGCTGGTGAACAACCCCGACCATCCCCTGGAAAACAAAGCCATTCAGGCCGAGTACCCGCCGGCGTCGACTTTCAAGATAGTTACCGCCATTGCCGGACTTGAAGAGGGGATAATCGATGAAACTTCGACCGTGCACTGCCCGGGCTATTACCGTTTCGGTAACCGGACCTACCGCTGTTGGCGACATGCCGGCCATGGCGAAATGGACGTGGTTCAGGCCCTGACCCAGTCATGCGACGTGTTCTTCTATCACTTGGGACAGCAACTCGGGGTCGACCGGATCGCTGAATATGCCCGGCGCTTGGGGTTGGGAAAGGTAAGCGGCATCGAGCTGGACCATGAATCCCGGGGACTGGTGCCGACCGAGGCTTGGAAACTGCGCCGTTTCGGGCAAGCCTGGCAAAAAGGGGAAACTCTCTCGGTAGCCATCGGCCAGGGTTTCGACCTGGTGACACCTTTGCAAATGGCCGTTCTCATAGCCGCGGTAGGCAATGGTGGGAGGCTCTACCGTCCTTTGCTGGTGAATGAGGTCAGGAGCGCCGAGGGCACGCTGGTCCGGCGCAACCGGGCTGAGGTCGTCGGGACCATTGACATTTCCGCAAAAACCTTGGAGCTTGTTCACGAGGGGTTATGGGCCGTGGTCAACCACCCGCGGGGTACGGCCTATGCTTCAAGGTTGAAGTGGGTGCAATTTGCAGGCAAGACCGGAACCGCCCAGGTAGTGGGCCGGGCCGACGAGGGCCCCGGCAAGGGTGAACTTTCGGATCAATACAAACCCCATGCCTGGTTCGTTGCCTACGCCCCGGTCAACGACCCTGTAATTGCCGTGGCGGTGCTGGTGGAACACGGTGAACATGGATCCTCAGCCGCTGCCCCGATCGCCAAGCAGTTGATAGCCGCCCGCCTGGCCCGCCAAAAGCCATCATCGCCGGGAAGCGACCAGGGAGGCCAGTGATGATCGACCGGAGATTGGTTCAATATTTCGATTGGGGGTTGCTGGGCCTGACCTTGCTGGCAGGAGGCCTGGGACTTGTGGCCCTTTACAGTGCGGTAAACGCCGGCAGCCCGGCTGCCCAGAAGATCCTCTTTACAAAACAGCTCATCTGGTACGGTGTCGGTGCCGTGGCCATGGTGATCGCCTTTG
>JALVRI010000195.1 GCA_027031325.1 Desulfobacteraceae bacterium | reverse complement strand
TCGCGGCCTTCCACCATTGAGGCGGTTTCCATGGGGCGCTGGAAGATGATGCATTTTTGAGGCTTGGATTCAGCGGCCTCAATGGCACCATCGAGCAGGGGTTTGTAGGCTATGACTTTCTTGACCTCGATTCCGCATGAGGCCGAAACGATCACTTTCGGTTTGGCGTCGTCGATCCTGGTTGCAAGCTCGTTGGCCGCGAAACCGCCGAAGACTACCGAGTGAATCGCCCCGATCCGGGCGCAGGCCAGCATGGCGATGGCCGCCTCCGGTATCATTGGCATGTATATCACTACCCGGTCGCCTTTTTCCACACCCTGGGCTTTCAATACTCCGGCAAAACGGGCAACCTGGTCCCGAAGTTCGTTGTAAGTATATACCTTGATGGTATCGGTGACAGGGCTGTCGTAAATCAAGGCCGGCTGCTCGCCCCGCCCGTTGGCGATATGCAGGTCCAGGGCGTTGTAACATGTGTTCAGCCGGCCGCCGGTAAACCAGCGGTAAAACGGCTTGTTGCTGTCATCCAGGACCTTGTCCCAGGTTTTTTCCCAGTGGATGTCCCGGGCGGCTTCGCCCCAGAAGCCTTCCGGATCCTCGATCGAGCGTTTGAATGCCTCGTCGTAAGGGTTGGTCATGGTCGATCTCCTTTAGCGTTAGGGGTTAGGTTGTGGTCCCAAAACAATAAAGCGGAGTCGCTGGCGGACTTCCGCCGGACTACAATGGTGAAGCTGTTTGTCCCCGGAAATTGAGGGTTGCCCAGGTCAGAACGCGGCTCGTATCTTAAAGGCCGACTCAACCAGTATCTCTTTCAAACGCCTTGGTCTAAGTTAAAGAAAAATATAAAATGGTGTCAAGCAAAAAGACTGAACCAAAGCCATGGGCTGAATAACCATTCAGTAGTTTGACCGGCATCTTGCATTCCTCCCTCCCCAATACCCGGCAAGGCGCAATCTTAAGTGCGGGTTCAAACCAGGTTCGAAACAAGCTTGAGCGTCGTCTTACGGGGCCGCCATACTATCGCTGCCGGCAATCGGCGACATAGGCGGATAAGATTTTCCTCAGTTTTTCCACCTCTGTGGCTTCAAGGGGTCTTCCGGGACCGGAAGGGGTAAAAAAGTCTTTCTGAAGACAGGTTTCGGTTCTTGCCGGTTGAAGGAAATAGCGCCTGGCTCCCCTTACCAGGCGGCCTATTTTTTCGATCACCGCGGCATCGATATAGGGAGCGACGCAGGTGGTTCTGAATTCGTAGTCCGGCGCACGGGCCATAAGCAGTTGGATGCTTTGCAGCAGGGCACGGCCCGGGTCGGGCCGGCAGAAATCAGGCCGGTAGGCAGAGGGCAAGGTCTTGATGTCCATGGCCAGGTAATCCACCAGCCCGGCGTCCAGCAGGTTTTCGAGAACATCCGGCCGGGTACCGTTGGTGTCGAGTTTTACGGCAAACCCGGCCT
The DNA here is from genome assembly GCA_027031325.1 of Desulfobacteraceae bacterium. Taxonomy (GTDB): domain Bacteria; phylum Desulfobacterota; class Desulfobacteria; order Desulfobacterales; family Desulfosarcinaceae; genus JALVQM01. The sequence continues at coordinate 472 of JALVRI010000195.1, read as the reverse complement.
GCTTGATCCGGCGGCACAAATTGGGCAGCTCGGGATTGAGGGTCGGCTCGCCACCGCTGATGACCACTGCATCCAGAAGGCCCTTTCTGCGGCCCAGAAATTCCCTTACCCACGAAAAATCCACCGGTTGCGGCATCTTGCCCACTGCCAGCTCCGGATTGTGACAATATGGGCAATGCAGGTTACAGCCGGCCAGAAAGATGATACAGCTAAGCTTGCCGGGGTAGTCGATCATGGAGGTGGGCTGGAAAGCTGCTATCTTGGCCATGGTCAACGCCCCGGCGGGGTCAGCCCATGCTGGCACAGGATGATGGGCCGGGTTCCTCACCCTGTGTAAGGCTGCTCTTTTCCAGGTTTGAAACCTGGTTTTCCAATCCGGCCGGTATGGCCGCCAGCCCCTTGTCCAGGGTTTCCAGCCTGAATGTCTTGCGCAGAGCATATTCGGCCTGCTTGCCGTCGTTCCACTGCTTGA
>JALVRI010000194.1 GCA_027031325.1 Desulfobacteraceae bacterium | reverse complement strand
GGCCTCCGGGGATGAAATGACTTCCTCTTTTCTTTTTGGATGTTTTATCGACCGGCCGAATTGATCGGCGGGGAAACGGGCTGGTGAAGGCAGGGGCGGGAACAGATACAATCAGATTGTTTATGTAGGAATTTGAAGCATAATCAGGGTTGAAAATTGACCGCTTCAGGCAGGGGCACGGCAGGCCGTGCCCCTGCTTTTGGGTCAGACATCAAGGGCGGGGATGCCCAGGGCCTTGCGTTTTTGCTCGATGTGGCGCCGGATCAGGACGGCCGCTTTTTCCGGATCCGGTTCGACCGCGAAGGCGGCACCCACGACTTCGTTCAAACCTTGGGTCAGAAGGCTGACAACGTTGGCGCTGCCGGTTATCGGCGGCATGGGGCCCAGGACGGTGAAAACCCCGGAGGCTACGAAATAGGTGCCGATGGTGGCCGCCTTTTCAGAGTACCACTCGGGGGCCGCCCCGGCCAGGGGCAGGTCGGAGATATCAACGTCCAGGGCGTTTGCCAGGGCCGAGGCCAGTACCAGGATGCGGACGTTGTCCACGCACGATCCCAGGTGCAGCACAGGTGGAATTCCGAGGGCCCCGCAGATTTCCTTCAGGCCGGCACCGGCCATTTCAATGGCCTCGGGCACTTTCAAGCCGGCCTTGGCCGTGGCCACCGAGACGCAGCCGGTGTCCACAACCAGGATGTCGTTTTCGATCAGGCGGCGGGTAAGGGTAACATGGCCGTAATCGTGTTTTATCTTGGGGTTGTTGCAACCCACGATACCGACCGCTCCCCTGATCTTACCGGCCTTGATGGCTTCCACCAGCGGCTCCGGACTTCCGCCCAGGGCGCCTACCACCGCTTCTACTGAAAAGCCCCCCACGGCCTTGACCGATTCTACGGGGATATAGACCTGCTTGCGGCGGGCGAAGTTTTCCACGGCCCGGGAAACCAGCTCCAGGGCCAGTTTCTCGGCGTTGTCCGGGTGAAATTCGTAATGCTCCATGTTGGGAAAGCGGGCCTTGTCACTGGTGGAAATCATGTGGGTGTGGTAGCAGCCGGCGATGGTGCCCAACGAGGGCATGATGCACTGGTAGTCCACCAGCATCATGTCGACAGCGCCGGTGGACAGGATCAGCTCGGTCATCAGGTGGTTGCCGGCCATGGGGATACCGTGGCGCATCAGAAGCTCGTTTCCGGTACAACAGACCCCGGCAAGGTTGATGCCGGCAGCCCCCTTTTCCTTTGCCAGGGCGATCATTTCCTCGGCCTGGCAGGCTTTCAGGATCATTTCGGAAACCACGGGATTATGGCCGTGAACGATGATGTTGACCTGGTCTTTTTTAAGGACCCCGGCGTTGACCGTGGTTGGGTGGGGCTGGGGCACGCCGAACAGGATGTCTGAAACCTCGGTGGCGATCATGGAGCCGCCCCATCCATCGGAAAGGGCGTTGCGCATGGCCTGGAGCAGCAGGCTCTGCCAGCCGTTGTCGACTCCCATGTGGGTGCGGTGGAGCATTTCGGAAGTTTCACGGTCGATACCGCGGGGAATGATGCCGATCTTTTCCCATAGCTTGCGCCTTTTTTCCGGTGCCCGGGCAACCAGGGTCAGGCACTTGCGGCGCATGCCGTAATCTTCCATCATGGCGTCGGCCAGCTCTCCTGCCAGGGCCAGGGTATCTTTGCCTTCGGTTTCCAGGCCGTACTCGGCGGCCACCGCCTTCAGCTTGTTTTCGTCCCTGATCCGGTAGCCGGGGGCCCTGCCCTCGGCCACGGCGGCCAGCACTTCCACCAGGTCACGGCCGTGGTCGGAGTGGGAAGCGGCGCCGGCGGCTATCATGCGGCACAGGTTACGGGCCACGATGATGTCGGCATCGGCCCCGCAGACCCCGCGCTGGGGCCCCTCGCCGAAGGGGTCGATGCGGCAAGGGCCCATGATGCAGATCCGGCAACTGAGGCCGGTCTCGCAGTAGCCGCACTGGGGCTGCTGGGCGTCGTGGCGGTCCCAAACCGTTTCAACCCGGTCCTGGTGGGCTTTGTTCAAGAGCAAGGCTGCGTCATCGGTTATACTTACGTTTTCAAAGGTCGCCATGGGGATTCCTCCTGGATTCCTTCTTCCCCTGGGTGGGGATCGGTTTATATTGAAACTGCCCGGCATCAGCGTTCGAGCCGGTTGGCGGTGATGTCCCGGATGGTTCTTCAGGGACGGTCGAAGCATGTCTGTTAAACCCGGATTTTGCACTTCAAATGCCTGAAAAGAAGCAACTTCATTGAATCATTACGTAGTTAGCATGGATTTGTTCCTGCCCGTGCCTTTACCCAAAAGGTGAAGTTCAATCGGTGAAAGTCTTCATGCATTTGAAGCCGCAAGGGGCTGGCGATTTTACCGAATCTGCTTTGTTGGAGGGCAGTTGAAGTACTAGAGTACGTCTGCCTGCCCTCCGCCTCGCATCTTCGGCAAACTCGCCAGCTGCAAAACCCGGGTTAAAGGGACAGGCGGGCCTTTTTGACCGTCATCAGCAAGTCGATGGCCGCCGGAATGCCGCTGGTTTCGGCTCCGGCCGAGACGCTGCGGGCCACCGCGGCGGTTTTGCGGCGCATGGCCTCATCCATTTCTTCATAGGTCAGGGCGCCGGATTTGCAGACCTCGACGCAGGCCGGAACCAAGCCCCTGGCCCGGCGCTGATCGCAGTTGTCGCATTTGACCGCCACCGTTTTGCCCGGCGGGGCCATGGGGTCTTGGTGAAAACGGATCACCCCGTAGGGGCAGGCCATGGCGCACGAGGCGCAGTTGATGCACTTGTCCGGATCGATGAAGACGGTGCTGGTCTCCTGCTCGCGCCAGATGGCCCCGGCAAGGCAGGCCAGCATGCAGGGGGCCGGGTCGCAGTGCCGGCAGCGGTTGGGAAAGCCTTCCTGGTAGAGCCCGGCACCCACATGGATGCGCGGCCTGGGAAGGGGCCTTTCGGCCAGGGCCGTGTAGAGTTGCCCGCTGCGCGAATGGGCCACGGCACAGGCCGCCATGCACTGCATGCAGCCCAGGCAGCGCTCGGGGTGGACGACAACCTGTTTCATCTTTCAATCCTCCCTGGTGAAGGTTTAAGGTGGTGTTTAACAAGCTGTTGAAAAACTATTACGCTTGGCCATAGGGCGTTAAAATCCTGCTCAAAATGCTCATTTGTTACCAATAATCTGCGCTTTTTGGTCTGATTTTGCCTTGTCTGACCTGCGCTCATGACGTTTTTCAACAGCCTGGTAAAATGCCGCCGGGACCTGTCAGGGTCTCAGCCGGCCGGGGTTGAAGCCCGGTTCCAGCAGCTTTTGGGGATCAAGGGGCAGCCGGGTGCGGTTTTGGATGAGAGACAGGAAAAGACCCCCCTGCTGGATATTGTTGATCAGCATGGCCCCGGAAAGGACATCGTCCCGCAGCACAAACTTGCGGTAGGTGCCCCGGACCGGGTCGTGGTGCCGGAGGACCTGTACATTCCGGTCCTCCGGGTCGGGGTTGACCATGCCTATGGTCATCACGTCCAGGTCGAAGATCCGCATCACGTTGCGGCTCAGACTGCCGGGATAGGTCACCTTCCGCCCGGCCATGTTCATCCCGGCGATCCGTCCCTGGGCCGCAGCCTCGGGCCAGATGGCGTTTACCCAGCGTTTTTGGCGGGCCAGGTCGACACATTCGGCCGCGTCACCGGCGGCGAAGATTCCCTTGATGCTTGTTTCAAGGTGCTGATCGACCATGACTCCCAGGTCTTTTTCCACCCCGGCGGGCAGGAAGGAAAGGGCCGGCCTGACGCCCTTGCCCACCACCACCAGGTCGCATTCCAGCCGGCTGCCGTCCGAAAGGCGGGCGCCGCTGACCGTGCCCCGGCCGTTGAAAGCCTCGACGCTGATTGCCGTGCGCACGTCCAGGCCGCGGCTGACGAGTTTTTCCAGGATCATGCCGCCGGCTTCCCGGTCGACCTGCATGGCAAGGGGGTAGTCCGAGGTGATCAGCATGCTGACCTGCAGTCCGCGCCTGAGCAGGCCGTAGGCGGCCTTGAAGCCCACCAGGCCGCCGCCGAGTACCAGGGCCTTGCGCGCCCGGGGCAGGGCGGCCAGCATCCGGCGGACATCTTTTTTTGTGCGCATGTAGAAGATGTTTTCCAGCCCGGAGCCTTCCACCTCCAGCCGGCGCGGGTCGGCACCGCTTGCAATCAGGAGACGGTCAAAAGCGATGGGCGGGCAACCTTCCACTTCAACCCTGCGGCCTTCAATATCGACGGCGACAGCCCTTTTGCCCAAAACGGGCTTTATTCCCATCTGTTGGTAGAACCCGGCCGAACGGACCGGAAGCCTTTCTTCGCCCAGCACACCTTCCAGCACCATGCTGATCATGGGGCGGCTGTAGGGAAGCGTATCCTCGTCACCGATCATGGTTATCCCGGCCGAGGGGTCGAGCCGGCGGATAGCCTCGGCGGCGCAGACCCCGGCAATTCCGTTGCCAATGATCAGGTGTTCCATCTGCCCCTCCTGCTTTTTAGATTTGCTGCAGCAATCGATACAATCAAGCATCCAGACATAAAGTAAGCCAAAAGATGAAAAAATTTGCCTTCGATTCAGCCCCTCAGCAGACGTCGCGGTTATAGCCCAAGAATTATTGTCAGCGCGGAAGCAGGTTCATGAAAAACGATTTGAATGCATGTCGGGTGCTATGGCGCCATGGGGTTTGACAAATCTAGTTTTAATATTGAATGAAATTCAAAAAAAATATGACAACCGGCAATAAAAAGGTGACGAGCGGTTTCAGGGCAGGGACATGACCCTTTTCAGTTCGGCCAGCCGACGGCGGGCAACCGGCAGCTCGGGTATCTTGTCCGAATCGAATACAACCCGGTATCGGCCTGCCCGGGAAAGTTTCAGCTTACGGACATTGTTGAGGTTGACTATATAACTGCGGTGAATTCTGAAAAAACTGGAGCCGGTGTAGCGTTGCAAGATACTTTTCAGGGTTATCTGGAGGTGGAAGCTACCGTCACGGGTTACGATACGGCAGTAATTCCCATCCGATTCAAAATAATAGACCGATGACGCTTCGAGAAAAACAAATGCGTTTTTATGCCAGACAGGCAATTTGGTGAACTCTACAGCGCCACTGGCGGGGTTTATGGCGGCGCCTGTCTGGTTGCTCACATCGATGAAGGTCATGGAGAAAATGTGGCCGGGATTCTTGGCGACCATCTCTATGCGGCTGAAACTTATAAGCAGTACCTTGCCCATGACATCAAGAACCATGGCCAGAGGGATTTGCGAGTCCATTTGCCGGGATTGGCGTATAATATAGTCTATCTTGGGATGGCTTCGGCGGGGATGATAATCGTATAGGGATTTGCCCAAATCAGAGGTGGAGGAGCCGAATAGCTTGCGGGCATACTCATTCATTCCTATCACTTTAAGGTCGGAAGAAAGGATTATCTGCCCGATTCGCAATTCGCCTTCAAGTGCTTTCATGGTTTAAGCAAGCAGAAGTGGCATGGTGGTTGAAGGTACCCCGGTGCAGGATGGCCTCTGTCCTGGTGTCACGGTCACATGGGAGAGGTGCTGCCGCTCATGATATTTTAAGCCGGTTAGCAATCCCGGCAAGTCCGTTGTTACAATTCCACAGCTTTTGTGGCATGGCTGATCCCGTGGTGAGCTCTAGCGCTAGAAATGGCTTCTTCCTGCTGGGCGAATTCGCATTCCATTTGTAAATTTCTTTTCATATTATCGGTGGCACCATGACAATACAAGTGATAATTGTCTGTAAGGCTACGGGCCTTAACAGTCCGGTCCTCTTGAATCCGTGTATTTCCTGGTTCCGGAAGTCGTTTTTACCAGGCCTGGCCCGGGTTTCCCGGGATATCGCCCTTGCCAAGACCTGGAAGCGGCCCGGATTGCAGCCCGGCAAACGGGGGCGGAATTGGCTTGCACTTTCGGACGCCGGTGGTAGTCTTGAAGAAAACCGAAACCAGGGATTGGGGGGAGAAAATGCCCGAACTTGCCTATCTCAACGGAAAGATCATGTCCATCGAAGAGGCCCGGGTTCCAATCGAGGACCGGGGTTACCAGTTCGGTGATGCGGTCTATGAA
>JALVRI010000193.1 GCA_027031325.1 Desulfobacteraceae bacterium | reverse complement strand
TGGCCAAGGTAATGGTCCCGGAAACCGGGTCTCCCACTTCGGGCAAATTGGAATTACCCCGGAGCGCCGCAAACAGCATGGACGCAATCACGCGCGGTACGCTTCAGGGGGTGGAACTGCTGATCAACATAATCGCCATGCTGATAGTGCTGGTAGCCTTTGTGCGGTTGCTGGACCTGGTTTTGGGAATGCTCCCGGCCTGGGGCGGAGCCCCCCTCAGCCTCCAGAGGATAATGGGATGGTTGATGGCCCCCCTGGTCTGGCTGATGGGAATTCCGTGGGACCAGGCCCCTGCCGCCGGCAGCCTCATGGGCACCAAAACGATCCTGAACGAGTTTCTGGCCTACCTGGATCTGGGCCGGATGGATCCGGCGGCCCTGAGCCAGAGGAGCCGCTTGATCATAACTTACGCCCTGTGTGGTTTTGCCAATCCCGGCAGCCTCGGGATAATGATCGGTGGTATGGGAACAATGGCGCCTTCACGGCGGGAAGAGATCGTGTCCCTGGGAATTCGTTCCGTGATTGCCGGTACCCTGGCAACTTCAATGACCGGGGCCGTCGTTGGTATAATTCTATCTTGAAAGGCCGGGTGCGCGAATCAGAATTGCTGGAGGATTTGACGGACGGTGTTGCCGTCCGCCCGGGGTCAGAAATGGAGCCTGATTTCTACCATGGTCTCCATCGTCCCCTTGCTTGTCAATGAAAGGCGGCTTCATGCGCTTGTTGCTGGTAGAAGATGATGCCAAGATAGCATCGTTTGTCATCAAGGGCTTCAAGGCCGAGGGTTTTGCCGTTGATCACGCCACAGACGGGCTTTCCGGGCTCGAAATGGCCCTTTCCGAAACCTACGACGTGATGATCGTTGATCTGATGCTGCCGGTCATGGATGGCCTGGAGCTTATCAGGAGGATACGCCGCGAGGGCCTCCGGACGCCGGTGATAATCCTGAGTGCCAAAGACAGGGTGGAAGACCGCGTTAAGGGGCTTCAAAGCGGGAGCGATGATTACCTGGTCAAGCCCTTTGCTTTTTCGGAATTGCTGGCCCGCGTCCAGGCCCTGATCCGGCGGGCCACAGGTGTTGCCGAATCCCAACGCCTGCAGGTGGCCGACCTGGTTCTCGATCTTGCAACTCACAAGGTCACCAGGAACGGTGTGAGGATAGAACTACAGCCCCTGGAGTTTTCCCTGCTTGAATACCTGATGCGCAATGCCGGCCGGGTTGTTTCCCGGAGTATGATCATGGAGCATGTCTGGAACTACAATTTCGATCCCCAGACCAACGTCGTGGAAGCCCGCATCTGCCGGCTGAGGGACAAGATCGACCGCGGTTTCGACAAGAAACTGATCCATACCGTCAGGGCAGTGGGGTACCGGCTTGAAGCGGATGAATAAATTTTTGCGGTCTTTCACTTTCCGCCTTACTCTCTGGTATACTTTCATCTTCTGCCTTTCGTCCTTGATCGCCTTCGCTGTTTTCTATTTCCTGATCGATTCGGAGCTTCAAAGGCGGACCGACCATGCTCTGCGCAACCAGGTGGAAGAGATCGGCCGGATCTACCAGCTCCATGGCCTGGATTCGGCGGTCAGCATCGCCCGCCTGCAGGCCGAGGCGGCCGGGGAAAAGCGGGCCTTTTTCAGGATGTTCTATCGTACCGGGGTGGTATTTGCCTCGGCCAATCTTGACCGCTGGAACCGGGTGGTCATGAACCGGGTCGCCCTGAAGGCACTGTTTTCCGGCAAATCCGTTTTTCTTGAAACCCAGCACCTGGATGGTGGCAATACTTGCAACCGGATAAGGGTGATCTACAAAAGGCTGGGACGGGAAGTCGTTCTCCAGTGGGGCGTCAGCCTGGACCAGGAACAGGCCCTCCTGGAGACTTTCAGGAAGGTCTTTTTCGGCGTCATGGTTCCCCTGTTTGCCTGTGCCCTGGCGGTAGGCGCTTTCATGGCCCGGCGGGCCATGTCCGGTGTGGATCGTATCGGGCGAACGGCCCGCAGGATCAGCGAGCACGACCTGGATTCCCGGGTTCCGGTGGGGCGCCGGGGGGATGAAATCGACGAGTTGGCGATCACCTTCAACCAGATGTTGGACCGCATCCAGTCCCTGGTATCCAATATAAGGTGTATGACCGACAACATCGCCCACGACCTGAGAAGTCCCATAACCCGGATCAGGGGCATGGCGGAAGTAACCCTTGCCAGATCCTCCAAGATGGGACCCGGCCGCGAGCAAGAGGTCCTGGACGATTTTGTCCAGATGGCCGCTGACATCATCGAGGAGTGTGACCGGCTGCTGGACATGATCGCCACCATGCTGGCGATTTCGAGAACCGAGTCCGGTATCGATCAGCTGGAACGCAGGCCCGTCGACCTGGCCGCCATGGTTGAACAGGCCTGCGAGTTGTTCCGGCCGGTTGCCGAAGACGGTTCAATAAACTTGTCCCTCGATCTCGGCAGTGCCGGTTGTATCGTCAACGGTGATATCCGCATGCTCCAGCGGATGGTCGCCAACCTGCTTGACAATGCCCTGAAGTATACACCCCCAGGAGGCAAGGTGGTCATCAGCCTGGATGGGTCCGCTAAGGGGGATCCCCAAGATATGCAAGATATGGTGGTCCTGACAATCAGCGACACAGGCTGTGGTATAGAAGGGCGCCATTTACCCCATATCTTCGAGAGATTCTACCGGGGTGATCAGAGCCGGGGAACCGCCGGGTCCGGATTGGGCCTTAGCCTGGCCCAGGCCGTAGCCAGGGCTCATGGAGGCAGGATCGAAGTGGAGAGCGAGGCCGGCCGCGGCACTACCTTCAAGGTCCTTATCCCCAAGGCCTGACTTGACCTTTGATTATTGCCATTTATCTTAAGATAGTTACGAAAACCGCCCCCGAGATAATGAAATGGTAATCTTGGGGTAATCTGCCTGTCAGGATCCGGTGTTATGGTTGGACGGTCGAAGATGATCGACCATGAATGTCCTTGTTCGAAGGAGGTTTACCCATGAGACGTTTGAGCCTGTTAAAGTCGACCACCGCCTTGATGGGCGTTTTGGCCCTGATAGCTTTCTCGGCCCACCCGGTAGTGGCCGCAAACAGCGATGTGGTAATGGTCCCGGCCAATTTTGCCCAACTGGCCAAGCAAGCCAAGCCCGGTGTTGTTAATATCCGCACCGTCAAGACGATCAAGGGCGGGGGACAGGTATTCCGCCATTTTTTCGGCCCCAAGTCCAACCCTTTCGAAGATTTTTTCGGTCCCTTCGGGCCTCCGCCACCGCGCGACTACAAGCAGCGCAGCCTGGGATCGGGTTTTATCATCGACAAGGAAGGCTACATCGTCACCAACAATCACGTGGTGGAAGGTGCCGACAAGATAAGGGTGTCGCTCTACGATGAAAAAGAATACGACGCCAAGATAGTGGGGCGGGATCCAAAGACCGACCTGGCCCTGATCAAGATCGACGGGGCTCACCAGCTGCACCCCCTGCCCCTTGGTGATTCGGACAAGCTGGAAGTCGGTGACTGGGTACTTGCCATAGGAAGTCCCTTCGGCCTGGAGCAGACGGTTACCGCCGGTATCGTCAGCGCCAAGAAACGGGTTATCGGCGCCGGGCCTTACGACAACTTCATTCAGACCGACGCCTCGATTAACCCGGGCAACAGTGGAGGCCCCTTGCTGGACCTTAAAGGAGAGGTCATCGGCATCAATACAGCCATCATAGCAAGTGGCCAGGGCATAGGTTTTGCGATTCCGATCAACATGGCCAAATCGATCGTGGCCCAGCTCAAGGAAAAGGGATCTGTCACCCGGGGATGGTTGGGGGTGGCCATCCAGAACCTGAGCCCGGAGCTGGCCGAATACTATGGACTCAAGACCCACAAGGGTGTGATGGTGACCCAGGTCTTCGAGGGAGACCCCGCCGACAAGGCCGGAATCAAGCCCAAAGACATAATAATTGCCGTGGATGGGCATCCCGTGGCCACCGGCCGGGAACTTTCGGCCATTATCGCCAGTACGCCGGTGGGAAGTAAAACCAGGATCACCCTCTTGCGGAACGGAAAGCGCAAGACAGTGACCGTCAAGGTCGCCAAGCGCGAAGACGATCAGTTGGTTGTCAGCCGGGACAGCGGGCGTAGTGAATCCATAGGTATCCAGGTTGCCGAGATAACGCCTGAAAGAGCCCGCCAGTTCGGGCTGGATACCAGCGAAAAAGGCGTCCTGGTGGTGGACGTTCAAAGCGGCAGCCGGGCGGACGATGCCGGTCTGCAAGCCGGCGATATCATCAAGGAGGTCAACCATGAGCGGGTGGCCGGCCTGGATGATTTCCGCAAGGCCATGCGCAAAGCCGCCGGGAAGAAAAAAGCGATCCAGATGCTGATCAAGAGGCGTAACCAGGGTTACAAGGTAGTCAGGATAGAGCCCTGAGGATAGTTGATTCAGGCCGCCGCCGGAAAGCAGGACCGGTTTTTCCAGGCACCTGCTGCCCTGATGGTAACAGTGGTGTTGCCCCCATGCCCCCCGGGGGAACCGGCAGGGCGCCGGAGGCGGCCTTCAACAAGATACCGGCTTCAAGGTTTCCCAAGGTGTGCAAGACAGTGGTAATTCGGCAGTACGACTTCCGGTGCGCCATCGAAAAAGGGGGGCTGGTTTTGCTTGACACCGTGATTCGAGGGGAATAAGGTTTCAGGGAAAAGACCGGTTCCGGGCCGGAAAGACGAGGGATCATCATGCCGGTATACGAATTCGAATGTGAGTGCGGTAATATAATCGAAGATTTGGTTAAAATGGGCACCAGGGAACTGGAGTGCCCCAAGTGCCACAAGATGGCCAAGAAGATCATTTCCGAATGCTCCTTTCAACTCAAGGGCGGTGGATGGTACGCCGACGGATACGCTTCCAAGAAAAGCTGACCATTTCACTCCCCTGTTCCGGGGGACGGATCGAAGCTTCCGGCTTCCTGCCAACACGCTTTCTGGTTTCCCCCAGAAGTAACCTTGCGTATTGTTTGATAAACTTTTTTTACGCCGCCGGCCCGGCCCCTGTCCGGCCAGGGACGTTGCCGCCGCCTCAATCGTCCAAGGGCCGCTTGCGACGTTCAGACGACATGACCACATCCTGGAGAACAAACATTAAAGAAAGGAGGTTGCATGATCGAAAACCGCCGGGTGACCCTGGAAACACTGGGTGCTTTTGCCCTTGACCTTGTCCGGGCCGCTGGAAAGAAAGCCCTCTCGTACTATGGACGCAGCCGGAATTCAGCCGAGTTTGACCAAAACCTGGTGACCCAGGTGGAATTGGAGCTAAGTTCGTTTTTGACTGCAAGCATCAATGAACGTTATCCCAATCATCAGGTTTTCGGCCAGAACAGTACTCCGGAGGCCTATGCCCATGACGACAGGCGCTATCTTTGGATCCTGGATCCCCTCGACGGAGTGGATAATTTCCAAACCGGTATTCCCATCTGGGGCATATCGATTGCCCTGCTTGAAAACTTTTGGCCGGTCTTTGGCGCTTTTTTCATGCCGGTTACCGGTGACCTTTTTCATGCTTCGGCCGGCCGGTCGGCCTTCTGGGGCGATCGTAGCATCCGGATCGCCTCCAGGCCCTCTTTGACCGAAGAGAGTCTCCTGTTTACCTTCTCCCGTTTTCACAAGGCATATTCATCAAACTTTCCCGGCAAGATCAGGGACATGGGAAGTACCGGCGCCCATGCCTGTTACGTGGCCATGGGCCGGGCGGACGGAGCCCTTGTGACCAACGAATCGATAAAAGACCTGGCGGCGGTAAGAGTCATCGTGGAGGCTGCCGGCGGACGGTTTTTTACCACCTCAGGGGCGGATTTTCATATCAACGAGTACCTGGACGGCAGGCAGATCCAGGAGCACGTTCTGATTGCGGGCGCAGAAAAATCGGGCCTGATACTGGACAGCCTTGTTCCCCGCTGAAGCCGTGGAACAAGACCGCTGGAGTCGAAATGGCAAGATGGCGGCCGGGGCAAACCGGGATCTAATCCCGGTTCGATGTATCGGCACTGCCCGAATGCAGGTAAGATCCGCGAAACAATCCCCGGTCGTCTATTCGTTTGCAGACAATGCAGACGGCCAGGACCA
>JALVRI010000192.1:4260-6107 GCA_027031325.1 Desulfobacteraceae bacterium | reverse complement strand
GCTGTAAATCGGGCCACAACAGGTTCGCCGGGTTTCTAATGGTATCCATCGACAATAATATGAATATATGGGGCCTTCCGGGCTTTCACGGCCTTAGGCAAATTTTTTACTCGAATCTGTAGCAGGCTTCAACCTGGTCGAAGGGCTGCTCACGCAAAAAATCGGCAATCGCCCGGTCATAGGCCGCAGTGTGGGCGAAAGCCTTGCGCGCCAACCGGTAGCGCAGGCCAAGATCCGTGGCTCCCTGGTTGGCCTTGAGACAGCTCAATACCTGCGGGTAATCGGCCGGATCGACAATGCTGGCCACCCGGATGAAATTCTTGGCGGCCGCCCTGATCATGCATGGTCCGCCGATATCGATGTTGCCCCTTGCCGTTTCAGCGGTCACGTCGGCCCGGGCCACCGTTTCCTGGAACGGGTAAAGGTTAACCACGACCATGTCCAGGGCCACAGCCCCCGTCCGCTGCATGTCGGCTTGGTGGGCCTGGTTGTAAGTCTCGGTCAGCAGGCCCAGGTAGATCTTGAAATCAAGGGTCTTTACAAGCCCACCCTGGGTTTCCGGCTGGCCGGTATAGTCTGAGACCTGCATCAGATTGGTCCCGGCATCGGCTCCGAGAATCTCGGCGATCCTGCGGTAGGTTCCACCGGTTGAAAGAATCCGCAGTTGCGGGTTTGTCTCCAGCAAGGCAGGGACGAAAACCTCCAGGTCGGTCTTGTCCGAAACGCTGATAAGTACATGGCGTACCTTGACCTTGTTGTCGATAACTTCCACCTTGTTTATACTCATGGCTTGTCTCCCTCTTTTCCAGCCGGCCTGTTTCCTTTCACATGCCGGCAGGCATCACACGCGAAAAGTACAAAAGTCCCAAGATTTGTCAAGCTCCATGTATCTGTCGCCGGAATCGCCGCCCGGGAGCCGCTTCAGCAGGCTGTTGCAAAACTACTATGCTTGGCCCCAGGGCGTTAAAATCCTGCTCAAAATGCTCGTTTATTACCAATAAACTGCGCTTTTTGGTCGGATTTTGGCTTGTCTGATCTGCCCTCATGACGTTTTGCAACTGCCTGACAGAGGCCTGCCCACTTACTTAAGTCCTTCGTATTCCAGCAGAAATCTCTTGAAAAAAGCCTTCATGAAGGCATGCCGGCCGGCGGCCAGGCGGCGGCCGCTTTCGGTCAACATGCGCTGCTTGATACGCGAAAGCTTGACCAGGTACTCGCGGTAGCCGGTATCATCGGCGGAATAAGGGCTTGCCTTGCGCACGTCGATATCCGGATTGTGAAGGCAGGCACCGTGTTCGCCGGCGAACATGTAGGCCCGGGCCACGCCCACCGCACCAATGGCATCCAGCTTGTCGGCATCGAAAAGGACCTTGGCCTCGATGGTCTCGGGAGCCAGGCCATCTCGAAAGCGATGGGTTCGGATACAATGGATGATGTTCCGGCGGCTGTCATGATCAACGTCCAATTCGGACAGCAGCCCGGCGGCCAGCTCGGCCCCCCTGCGGGCATGACAGATCCTGCCACAGCTTTCGTCCTGGTACCTGCGGCCGATATCGTGGAGCAGGGCGGCCGCCCGCAGGACGAACATATCGGCCCCTTCGCAAGGCCCGATTCGCTCGCAAAGCCGGCAGACCCTAAGGGTGTGCTGCCAGTCGTGGCTGCCGGAACCTGCCAGATGGCGCCGGGCCGCAACCTTGAGGGCATCGAGAACAGAATCTTCGATCCGTCGCCGCTTTACGGATGAAACTATCCTCGAATCCGGTTGAACCCGGATTATGCACTTCAAATGCCTGAAAAGAAGTAATTTCATTTAATTATTACATAGTTAGCATATATTTGTTCTCGCC
>JALVRI010000192.1:0-4250 GCA_027031325.1 Desulfobacteraceae bacterium | reverse complement strand
AAAGGGGAAGTCAGATCCGTGAAAAATCCGGTTGAAAGTTCATTCGCTCAACTCCGCTTCTGCCCGTTGGCAAAGGCCTCCCAGTCGAGTTTGAGGGGTTGGTGGAACCGTAGCGCGGGTGTATCCGGCCCCTGGCCGGCCTCCCGTTCCAAATGCCGCCTGAGGGCCTGCACTTCCCTGGCAAGACTTTCCAGGGCGTCGGCAATCCTTTCAAGGGTGTCGCCTTCGGGCCGTTTTTTTTCCTGCCCGGACCTTGTCGTCCCGGCCGGCTTGACTTCGGAAACCCTGGCCTGCGGTACCTTCTTTATGATCTGGGCCGGCTGGGGCAACAGGCAACGCATGTGCTGGAAAAAACCTTCCCAGAATTCCGCCATCGGCAGGGCTTGCCTGTCTGTAGGCACTTCCTGGTCGATGGCCATGGCCATTTCCTTGATGTCCTTGTAGGCGCGTGAGGCGGCGGCATTCGGCAGGAGGCGCTTGTTGATGGAAGCTTCCCCGGCCTTGGGATCGTGGTGAATTATGGCCAGCAACTCCAGCTCCAGTTCAAGGTAACGGCGGGTCGATTCCCGGAATTTGCCGAAGGCCTTGCGAGCCATGGAAATGTTGCGCACCTGGTTGAAGACCGTCTTGACGGTGCCCCTGAAACCGTTGGCCGCCAAGGCCCGCAACAGGTCGAAAGCCGCCGTGAGACACTGGGAGTCGAGGGTTAGCACCATTACCGCCTCTTCCACCGTAAGGCAAAAGGCCATGGCCCGCCGGGAGACCCCGGCCGGAGAATCGACTATCAGGTAATCGCAACCTTCGGTCTCGGAAAGCATTTCGGCAACAAGGGGCATCTGTCCGGCCTTGCCGTCGCCGGCAGCCTTGAGGCCGTCGCTGTCGGCGATCACTTGCACACCACCGCCATTGCGGCCGATCACCTCGCCGAGCTGCTTCCGGCCTGCCAGCACTTCCTTCAGGTCGCCCGGAAGGCGCTTGTTGAACCAGGCCCCTTCGGTTTTTATGTCCCAGCCGGTTGCCAGCAAGCAGACACCATGCCCCTTGGACGCCAGGGCCTGGGCCAGATGAACCGCCAGGAAAGTCTTGCCGATGTCTTGCCTGGGGCTGATGATCGGGATTATTCTTGCCATTATTACGCCTCTCCATCCTACTCTTTGACAGGTGTGGCAAACAGTTCGACCCGGCTTCCTTCCAAGCGGGCCTCGAACTTCACTTTCCGGCAGGGATAGGAATGAACTATCCTCTCGTACCAGGTCTTGACAAAGTCCTTGAAGAGCTTGACATCACCTCCCGCTTCGGGGCTGCCGGCCTGGGACGCCAGTCTGCGGTAGGCCTGGAAAAATCCCTCCACCGCACTTTGCTGGCCTTCAGGATCGGCAACGGTCAGCTGGACCGTTTCCACCAGCTCCGGCGGAATCCTGCCCTCCGTCATCGACGTGCCACAATCGTCGAGCCCCTGCCGCCGGGCGGCAAACTGCTTGATCATTTCGATGGGCACCGTCCTGATCAACTCTGACAAGGTGGTCTGGTCGAGCTTTGTGAGCCCGTCTTCGATCATGCTCTGCATGCCGCTTTCAAAGGCAAGCTGCTTGATTTCGCTTTCTGTCGCCCCCCGGCTCAGGGCCAGGGCGATATCCCGGTTGACCTCGAACAGTTCGGAGATGAGGGTACGACCGTTGAAACCGGTGTAACCGCAGGCCCGGCACCCGACTCCGCGGTAGAAGGTGAGATCTTCGGGCAGCCGGTTGAAAAACAGACGCCATTCGTCACGGGGAGGCTGATAGGGGCGCTTGCATTTGTCGCAGATCCTGCGCACCAGTCTCTGGGCCAGTACTCCCAGCAGGCTGGAACCGATCTGGTTATGTTCGACCTTCAGGTCCCGCAGGCGGGTCACCGCGCTGACCGCATCGTTGGTATGAATGGTGCTCAGCAGCAGATGGCCGGTCTGGGCGGCATCGAAGGCTATCCCGGCCGTCTCTTCGTCACGTATTTCTCCCACCAGGATCACGTCGGGGTCGAGGCGTAAAAAAGAACGCAGGAGGCGGGCAAAGGTCAAGTTGATCTTGGGCTTGATCTGGGTCTGCATGATGCCCGGGAAACTGTACTCGATGGGGTCCTCGGCGGTAATGATCTTGATGCCCGGATTGTAGATGTAACGCAGGGCGGCGTATAAGGTGGAAGACTTGCCGCTGCCGGTGGGCCCTGATACCAGAATCATGCCGGCCGAACTTTTGAACAGCCTCTTGAGGGGGGTCAGGACCTGCTCGGAGTGGTTCAGGCTTTCCAGCCCTACCTTGGCCTTGCGCGGGTCGAGGATCCGGATGGTGACGTTTTCACCGACGATTGCCGGGCAGGTGGCGACCCGGAAATCCAGATCGAATTTGCGGTCGCTTTCCCGGTCGTTGTAACTTACCCGGAAAACCCCGTCCTGGGGGAGCCTCTTTTCTGCAATGTCCAGGTTGGAAAGAACCTTGATACGGGAAATTATGGCCCCGGGCATCTCCTGGAGTTTCTTTTTGAGCCATTCGACGTTGGGTTCCTTGCAAACCCCGTCTATCCGGTAACGCAGCCGGACCCCGTTGCGATCCTGCTCCAGGTGAATATCGCTGGCAGCGTTGACGATCCCGTACTTGATGATGAAATCGACCACCTGTTCGGTCATCATGTCGGTGCCGCCGTACAGGTTGACCTGTCCCTTTTCGACCTTCTCTTCCTTGAGGTCTATTTCAACCAGCTCGATGCCCTGTTGTCTGGCCGCGGTCTGGGAAGACATGGTCTCATTGTCCGGCCGGCGGTAAAGCTGCTTGAAAAGAGCGTCGAATCTTTCCTCGGTGATCAGCACCGGCCGGATCTTCAATTCAGGATACATGGGGCCCAGATCACCAAGGGACTTGAGTTTTTCGGGGTCGGCAAAGGCAACCGTCAAAACCTTGTCCCGCAATTCCAGGGGCAGTATCTTGTTCTTGCTGGAGTACTTCTCGCTGACTATGGTCGCCAGGGTGCGCCGCTGGGTGACATCAATAACGAATCCTGCCAGGCCGCGGAATGGTACGTTGTACTGCCTGGCAAGGGCCAGGTAGAGCTGCTCCTCGCTGACCAGGCCTTTATCCAGCAATACCCTTCCCAGCCTGGCACCGGTGGTTTTTTGTTCCACCAGGGCTTCCTTGAACTGCTGTTGGCTGATCAGGCCTTGCTTGATCATGATCTGCCCAAGCTTGAGCTGCTTGCCGTACTTTTGGAGGATGTAGTTCAGGTCGTCAGGAGAGATGAACCCCATCTCGCACATGATTTCACCCAGGGTACGGCTGCCCGCCTTGATAGTTGTCAGGAAATCAAGGTCGGCTTCACTGATCATTCCAAGCCGGTGGGCAAGCTCGCCCAGCCTGACACCCTCTGCCTGTTCCTTGAGAAACTCTTCCAGTTGGGGCCTGGTGAGCAGTCCCTTGCGAACCAGCACCTGTCCCAGGAACTCGTCCGGACGCTTGATCCGCAAACATGATTCCAGTTGCTCGCCGGAAATCAAACCCTTGTCGAGAAGCAGTCTTCCCAGGTGGCGGCGCAGGTCGGGATGATTCAACAGGATGTCGAGCTGCTCCCTGTCCACCATCCCCTTTTTAAGCATCAGCTCTCCCATGGGCAGGGAGGCGTCGGAGGCCTCCTTTTTCTGGACCTCCAGGGCCTGGCGGAGCTGGGCGTCGCTGATGAAGCCTTCCTTGACCAACAGCTCTCCCACCCGGAGATTGAAGCTGCCGGCATTGGTTGCGGGCTTTGCGGTTTTGGTTTTCGGCATGATTCAACGTCCTTGGGAGTATGGGCTGGAACCACCGCGCTGGTTGGCGCGATTATACTCGCTTTGCGGTTTTATTCCCCCCCCATAGCATGTTTTCCGTTTCGCTTTCCAGTGGTTTCACCACCGCCCAAAATGGTGGGGGCGCCGGCAAGTCCTTCTCGAAATTTGTACCACTTTGCGCCTCTTTTTACCCAAAGTATTAGCCTGTAAAATTATTGGTAAATATTTACAAGATAGTGACTTTTGGCTTGACATTTTCACCTACTGCCCCTTATGATGCCAATTATTGTGGTATAAAGTGGAACAAAATGGGGTAAAATGTTTCGAGGCAGTTCCTTTCATACGATCGACTCCAAGGGACGGATAGTGATTCCCTCCCGTTTCCGGAGCGTTCTTCAGGCCGGCGGAGGCGAGGCCGTGGTTATCACGCGTCACTTCAAGTGCCTTTACGGCTATACCC
>JALVRI010000191.1 GCA_027031325.1 Desulfobacteraceae bacterium | reverse complement strand
AAGAAAAAACCGGCAAAGCCGGTTGCAGGAGTCAAGGCCTACCTGGAGTACGAGGTGGTGGTGGAAGATTTTGATACCATGGATGCAATCCTGAACCAGATCGGCCTGCGGGGGGTTCAAAGGTATGAAAAAATCCGTGAAACATTCCTGCTTGCAAACTGTACCGTCTGCCTGGACGAAATGCCCTTTGGCAGTTTCATCGAAATCGAGGGCCCGGCAAAGGACATTGCCCGGCTGGCAGGACGGCTGGGCCTGGCCTGGGAAAAGCGTATCCTGGCCAACTACTTGGCAATCTTTGAAAAGTTGCGCAACCAGGCAGCCCTTGCTTTCAACGACGTGACTTTTACCAACTTTCGGGCCTGCCGGATCGATCCGGCCCTTGTGAAACAGACGATAGAATCATTCCAGTCCGGCCCCGGCCAATTTTAAGCAGAAGGAACAGCCCATGCCGGCAAGCTCCCATATCCTGGTAATGACCCTCAACCTTCGCTTCGGCCTTGCCGATGACGGCCCCCACAGCTGGCCCCATCGCAAAAGGCCCCTGAAGACCTTGCTGCAAGAGCATCCGGCGGATTTTTACGCCTTTCAGGAAGCCAATGATTTCCAGATAGAATTTATTTGCCGCGCTCTTCCCGGATACGGTTTCATCGGCCAAAGACAGCCGGCGCCTTCTTTCTGGCAAAACAACGTTATTTTTTACAACCCCAGAACCTGGAAGCTGCTGGCAAGGGATCATTTCTTTTTAAGCCCCACCCCTGACATTCCCAGCCGGTTTCGTCAAAGCCGCTGGCCCCGGCAGTGTACTTTCGGAGATTTTGCTTCGGAGGCGGGCCGCTTGGTGTGCATAAACACCCATCTGGATTTCAAGGCCCGGATCCAGCGCGCCGGGGCCCAAATCATCTTAAGGCGCCTTCAGGACTTCGCCGCCGATTCGACCGCTATCCTGATGGGGGATTTCAATTGCGGGCAGGACAGTTCAGCTTATCTGGTCTTGACCGATCCTTCTGAAGGAGGATGTTTTCGCAATGCCTTCAGGGAAAGTCAGCCGTCAACCCACCACAATTTTACAGGCATCGGCAACGGTAAGGCCATCGATTGGATTCTTTATCGCGGTGCCGTCAAGCCCTTGGCGGCCGAGGTAATCACGGAGCGATTTGCCGGCGGCCTGGTATCGGACCACTTTCCGGTAAAAGCAAAATTCGGCTGGACCGGCCGACCAAGTTGACTGCATGGATGGGGCAAGGTGCGTGTGTCAAACCGCTTTCCAGGCCAAGCAGCGGGATTGCTGGGTCAACAGATCCGGTCAGCGCTTGACGCTCACCGAAGCATCCAGCTTGCCACCCTGCTCGACTATCAGGTCGCGGCATGATACTTCTCCCGCACACCTGCCGCTTGCCAGAATGGTTACCGTCCCTCCGGCGTCGATGCGTCCCTGGTAACTACCACCGATGGTAAGCTCATCGACCTTGACATCGGCCCGCACCTCACCCTCTTCGGCTATAACAACCTGCTGGCCGGAGACAACCCCTTTGACCCGACCCTTGATCACAAGCCTGCCTTTGCCGCTTACGCTACCCTCTACGCTGAAACCTTCATCGATAATCGAAAAACGCTTGTTTTCTTCTTTCACTTGTCACTCTCCCGGTTTGGAATCAGCCGAATTGCCGTCCTCCGGTCTTGATGTCGAAGCCTTTTCTTTTGAGGCGGCAGGGTCCCGCGTTCTGTCACTTGTGGCATCACTGCCGGATTGTCCGGGTGCAGAATCATCCTGGACACTGCTTGGGACCGGCAGAGATGTTTTACTCTTCTGTTTATCGGGCCGGGTAGCTCGATTCTGTTCCCCCCGGCCAGGGGTATTTTTTGAATCAGGCAGCCGGGTGGAAACATTTTTTTCACCAGCCCTTTGGCCGACCGGCGGTTGCAACCGG
>JALVRI010000190.1 GCA_027031325.1 Desulfobacteraceae bacterium | reverse complement strand
TCGAACAAGACGAAAATAAGCCCCCCTGTTCAGGGGGTGGTTTATAAAATACGGTTCAGTAATTGAGACAATTTGCAAGCCGGGCATGACACGCTTGGCCGCCTCTTGGCCGCAAGCACCCCCTGGGTCCTGATTTGCGGCAGACAAGAGGTGTGTGGATCAAGCCCGGGTTAAAATTCCTGGGAGGTGGCCCCTATGGTAGACACCGGGCAGTGGGACTGGGAAACGGCTGAACTGACAATAGATCTGAAGCCCTGGCGGGACAGGTTCCGCTGGGTTGAGGAAACCTGTGTCAGCCCTGACGGTGAGAAGATAGCCGCGGTTGTCAATCTGGATGAAGGTGTTTTCAGCGTCTGTGTAAATGGAGAACAATGGCCCGAAACATACGACAAGGTCTGGCATTTGAGGTTTATGGCCGACGGCCGCCTCAGCGCCCTGGTGGCTCGGGACGGACAGTGGACGGTTGCAATCGATGGCAAGCCATGGGAACAATGGTACGATTATGTATGGAATCCGCTTTATACGGCCGACGGAACCAGGATGGCGGTGGCCGTCCAGCGCGATATGCGTTATTGCATATCCGTCGATGGCGAGACATGGCCGAACGATTTTGCCAACATGACCTATTTTGCCCTCAGCCGGGACGGATCCTGTGCGGCCGCAGCGGTTCAGGTGGAGGATGTGGACTCCGGTCAAATCCACAAATTCCAGGAAGGAGCTTTTACCGCCGCCCTTGACGGCAAGGCCTGGGACCGGCGTTTCGTCAATGTCTGGAACCTGGCCATTGGCCCGGACAACAAATCCCTGGCTGCCGAAGTGCGGCTCAATCTATACGAATATACCATTGCCGTCGACGGCCGCCCATGGCCCCAGACCTATTCTTGTGTTTGGGAGCCTGTTTTCAATCCCCGTACCAGTCAGGTGGTAGCGCCCGTGCGGACGGCCGGGAAATGGACCCTGGCGGCCGACGGCCGGATCTTGTGGAACCGCAGTTTCGTGCAGTTGTGGCACCAGGCTTTCGATACCGAAGGCAAACACCTGGCGGCCATTGTCGCTCCGGCCTACGGCCGCTGGACAGTGGCGGTGGACGAGCGGCCGTGGGATATCACTTTCGGGGAGATGGTGACCGATCTGGTTTTCAGCCCGGACGGCGGTCGGGTGGCGGCCCTTGGCAAAGAAAATTCCCGCTGGACCGTGGTTGTGGACGGAAAGGCCTGGAGTAACCGGTTCATCATGGCCTGGCAGCCTGTTTTCAGCCCGGACGGCAGCCGGGTGGCGGCCAAGGTGGAAAGGGATGGCCGTTATACCGTTGCAGTTGACGATAGCCTCTGGGACAGGTGGTGTGAACGTATCTGGCCTCCCCGTTTCAATCCGGCAGGCGACAGGTTGTTGATTCGCCGGGTGGAAGAGGGGGTGTACCATCGCGCGGTGGTGCCGGTCGATACAATCGTAAAGTGACAACGAGGAGGAGGCAATGCACCAAATCTACGCCCTGGTCGCGGGGCCTTTGGCCTGGATCGCTTTTATCACATTTTTCGTCGGAATCCTCGTCCGGCTGGTGGTGCTGATCCGGACGGCCGGCAAGACCGAAAAGTTCATTTTTTCGTACATGAGCTTGAAATACAGTCTGCGGTCGATCCTGCATTGGCTTGTACCTTTCGGAACCGCCAGCTGGCGCCTTCATCCCTTGGTCACCTTGGTCACTTTCGCTTTCCACATTTGCCTCTTTCTGGTTCCCTTGTTCCTGATGTCACACATGGTCCTGTTGGACGAGGCCTGGAACCTTGCCTGGTGGACCCTGCCGGATCCTGTGGCCGACTGGTTGACGGTCCTGGTTATCGCCAGCTGCCTTTTTTTCCTGATCAGGCGATTGGGCAGCAGGGAAGTCAGGTTCGTAACCGATGCCTCGGATTTCGTGTTGCTGGCAATCGT
>JALVRI010000189.1 GCA_027031325.1 Desulfobacteraceae bacterium | reverse complement strand
GCTCCGTAAGGCATCAGGCGGGTAACCCTGCCGGTCACCACGTCCCCTTCTTCCAGCTTGTTCAGAAACTCACGGCGAGCCTCGGCCTGTTGCTGCTCAAGCAACCTGCGGCGCGACAGGACTATGTTCCGTCCGTTTTCCTCAAACCTGGTTATGAGAAAGGAGTAAGTCTGCCCGAGGTAAGGTTCGGTATCTTCGACGTAAGTCACATCCATTTGGCTGATGGGACAAAAGGCCCGTCGCTTCACCACTTCCACCTGGAAGCCGCCCTTCACGGCCGCCACCACCTTGCCTTCGATGGGAATCCGGCTGTGGTAGGCATCCTTGAGAATCTCGACGCCACCGACTCCGGATATGGCCCTGGAAAGCCTGATCTCGCTCTCGTCGACAGCGACCACGAAAAGCTCGAGCCGGTCGCCCGGCTTGCATGTCAAGTTGCCCTCATCGTCCAGCAGCTCCTCCTTGTCCACCACCCCGTCGGCCTTGGTCCCGGTGGCCACAAAAACACTATGATCGTCGACGGCAACCACCTTGCCCCTGATCTTGTCTCCAACCTGCAGGTCTTCCTGGACGCCTGACTGGTAGGCCTCGAGCAGTTCGGCAAAAGAAGGTTCGTTTGCGTCACCATGGTCCTGGTTCGAGTCTTCGTTTAAAGGTTCGTCGCTCATCTAAAAACTCCTTGAAATGCAGAAATTCAACCCGGATCCAATCCTTAGTGGGAAGATTATGAGAAATTGTCAAGTAAATCTTTCCGGCCCGGACGAACCCAAAAGGCTCCCCCTTGCCGCGCCTTGGCGCCGGGGCCGATGGCATCCCCCGGCAAGGGTCCCGGAAACCGGTAAGTTCCAAGGGCCGGTGGAAAGCGCCGCCAGGCCTTCCGGAAAACCCGATCCACTTGTCAACGGCCAGACAGGGATTATATTTTTCTGGCAAGATACAGTCATCAAAACAGGAGGTAAGCGGCCCGAATGGGAAACCGGATAAAAACCGCATTTTTGCTGGCCGGAATGACGGCCCTGTTAATCCTTATCGGCCGCCTGGTAGGCGGCCGGACAGGCATGCTGGTCGCTTTTTTACTGGCGGCGGCCATAAATTTTTTCAGCTACTGGTACTCTGACAAAATTGTGCTCAGGATGTATGGCGCCCGCCGGGTTGACCGGCATCAAGCCCCGGAACTCTGGTCCATGGTGGCCGAACTGAGCCAACGGGCCGGGCTTCCCATGCCCAAGCTTTACATCATCCCCGAGCAGGCGCCCAACGCCTTTGCCACCGGACGCAATCCCGACCACGCGGCAGTGGCGGTCACCGAAGGACTTTTGAGGCTCATGGAGCGGCGGGAGATCATGGGAGTGCTGGCCCACGAGCTGGCCCATGTCAAAAACCACGACATTCTCATAGGTTCCATTGCCGCCACCATGGCAGGAGCGATAATGATCCTGGCCAACCTGGCCCGCTGGTCGGCCATTTTCGGCGGGATGCGGGACGATGAAGAAGGCGGGGGTATCTTGGGGCTTATCGCCATGTCCATTATCGCCCCCATCGCGGCCATGATCATCCAGATGGCGGTTTCCCGTTCCCGGGAATACCTGGCGGATGCCACCGGAGCAAGCTTCATGGGCGAAGGCGAAAGCCTGGCGAGGGCCCTGGAAAAACTGGGGGCCTATTCCGGCCGCCTGCCGCTCAAGACCAACCCGGCCACCTCCCACCTTTTCATCGTGGCGCCCCTTTCCGGACGCAGCCTGGCAAGCCTTTTTTCCACCCATCCGCCCCTTGAAGAGCGAATCGCCCGGCTGCGCGGCCGCCGGAGCGGGCCGGGCCGGACAGAGGGGGTTTCCGCCGCCGACCAGGCCCGCAACTTCTGGGACAGCCTCTCGGACTAGAACCCGGGCAGCAGGAACGTCAGTCAGGATATCGTCCTGCCCCCGAAAGAGACCTTGAAAGGAGGGCCGAGCATGCGCTGTGAACGTTGTAACCAGTCCATAAACGAAAGCGAGGCCCGGGAACACCTGGGCCAAACCCTTTGCGAAGACTGTTACCTGGACGCCCTTTCTCCGGTACGCACCTGCGATCCCTGGGCGGTCCATAGTGCCAAGACCTTTGAAAAACATTCCGGCCGAAAGGGACAACTCACCCCCATCCAGTCCGAGATCCTGGCAATCCTGGAGCAAAGCGGGGGGATCGAAGCAGCGGCCCTGCAGGCCCGGCTTGGCTCAGAACTTACCGAAAGCGACCTGCAGCGCGAGCTGGCCGCCCTGCGCCACATGGAAAAGGCCCGCGCCCAGAAACACGGTCAGAGCATAATCTGGCGGCCATGGTAACCGATACGGTATTTCCGCCTTCGGCCCGGCAAGCTCAACCACCGAAACCAACCCGGTGGGCAGCGGCCGGCTCTCAAGACGTGCTGCCGTGCCGCATCCACCAACCCGGCAGCACCCGCCCAAGCCGGTTGCCGGGTTGACTTTTGCCCGCACCTGTGGTTTGCCATGAGCTTGCGATTTTCCGGGACAAACAGCAACCATCCGGCACAGGCAAACGAGGATGAAAATACCCATCGTCCTGACGGCTTTCGGAACCACCACGGCAGCCGTTGAAACTTACACCCGGATCAGGGAAGAGGTTGCAAAAGCCTTTCCGGGCCATCCCGTCGAACTGGCCTATTCTTCCCGGATGGTCCGCAACCGGCTTGTCTTGCGGGACAAGGGCCAAGCCCCCGATCCCTTCCAGGCCCTGGAAAAGCTTTACCGGCAGGGACACAAGTGGGCCGTCGTCCAGTCCCTCCACCTGATCTGCGGCCACGAATTCTACCGCCTGGTAAACGATACCGGCAGCCTTTCCATCAGAACCAGCCTGGGACTGCCCCTGCTGACAAGCTACCAGGACCATCTCAGGCTGGCCCGCGCCCTTGCCCGGGACCTTGACGTCAGCCCTGGTTCAGCCGTGGTCCTGGTGGGCCACGGAACCGACCACCCGGCCTGGACAACCTACCCGGCCTTTGAAACAATCATCCGCCGGCAGGCGGGCGGCCATTTTCACGTCGGAATCCTGGAAGGCCTGCCCGACAGGCAGGAGACCATCTCCCAGGTTCTTGAAAGCGGAGCGACCAAGGTGCTCCTGGTTCCCTTCATGCTGGTGGCCGGGGTTCACTTCCGCCAGGACCTGCTGGAAGGCGGGGATTCATGGAAAAGCGCTTTCCAAAAAGCGGGGCTGGAAGTCAATCTCGTCCACCGCGGCCTGGGTCAAAACCCGTCCGTCGTCGAGATCTTTTGCGACCACGTCCGTCAGGCCATGGATTCCATTCCCCACCCGGCCACCTGAAACCACAAACGGACCCTTGCCCGGAGCCGCAAAAGCCGTTGCCGGCCCGAGCCGATTCAACCTTACTGTTAGCTTTTCTTGACCCGTAAACGATTTTAGGATAGTTTTCAGAGGTTAGCAAAAAGTTTGCGCCAAAGGGGCCGGCCGCTTGGCGCCTGGCACAGCCTGGCAATGGTCCTGATCATGCTGAAAACCGGAATTTGTCCGGAAAGAGTCGGAAGATTGCACCGTGAACCAGGATAATAAGCGCTCATCGCTGCTACCGCTGCTCGATCTTGATCAGACAGGATTCCGGCTGACCCTGGCCCCGGTCCCGCGGGCCGGCTCGTTTCCTTTTGCCGCCACCCCGGCCGCCGGTCCCCTGGCCCACCTGGTTGACGCGGCCTTGACCTGCGGTCAGACCGAGTTCGGCCAACTGGCCCTCCTGATCCAGAAAGACTCCTACACCGAAGCGGCCGATGGAATGAAGCGGCTCACCAATGTCCAGGTGGACAACCTGTGGCAGGAATGCCGCAAGTTCCACCTCCGGCCCGCCAACCCGGGCCGGATGGTCGATCTGGCGGGAGCCGAAGGCAGCTTCGAGCCTTTCGAGGCCCTGTTTTACTGCCGTCAAAAGCAGACCTTTTTCCATCCGCCTTGCCCTGCCTGCGGAAAACCACTTGGCTTGTGCACCGATGACGAAATACTGAAAAAGGCAGGACTACCTCCATATTCCGAATCGCTGCGGCGTTTCATGTACTGCCCTGACTGCGGCGGGGGACAAACACCGGGAATTTTCTACTCCAGGCAGCTTGCCGGAAACGAACCTGAACACGTGCTGGACTGCAAGGCCCTTACGGATTCCTGGCAGGTCCTGGTGAAAAAAGATACCGGCCGGGATCTGCCTTGCCACGGTTGCGACAGGGCTTCAGAATGTCACGGCCCTGGAGGAAAGGCCGCCGAAAACCTGGTCCCCTTTTCGTTTTATCCATTCCATGTCCTGGCTTTCAGAGATCTTCAGCTCAACCTGGAAGACTTTCTCCCCTTGCTGGGAGGCGGCAGCCTGGATACCGCCCAAATGACCTGGCCCGGACGCCAAAACCGGATAGAGGCCATCAAGCCCCTGGTTCAAGAGCGGCGGATGTTTCTTTATAGCCGGCCGGATCAGCGCTGGCTGGAAATCCTCCATCTCAAGCTGTGCCTGCTGGCCGACCTTGTTCAACAGGTTGAAGCGGCCGGAAATATTATAAATACCGGTCTAAGCCCCTGGTCGATTCAAAGCTTCTGGATAAGACTTGCGCCCTTGGCCAGCGGGCTGCCCCTTTTATGGCAATTCGAAACGGCCCTGGTGGACCTGGTCGGCAAACCGGTCGGCCACGGCCTCGAGGAAAACCTGGCTAAAGCCTACAGGCGCCAGTTCATGGCCGGTGCCTGGTTCTACGTCCTGCTGGCAAACAGCGGCCAGGGCGCTGAAGAAATCATGACCGCCCTGGAAGAGGTTGCAGCCGGCGCCGGCCGTAGCCCGCAGGTCTTCGACCCTGAACGGATGGCCGGGTGGAACCCGGTCTTCAGTCCCGGCCGGATCTTCTGGCAGCCCCGGGAGGTGGAACCCGACCGGCCTGGGCGGCGGATCTGGTCTGAGGCCCTGGAGCTGGGGTTGGACCTTTTGAAAGCCGGGATGGGCCAAGAAGAAGGGTTTGAAATCCGGCAGTTCATGGCCCGCCTTGCTGACCTGAGGGGTCAAACCCGGATCCGGCTTCTGCCCGGCACCAAAGAAACCGAAGCGCACCCCGCACCGCAAGAGGCCGGCAGGGAAGAAAACCGGATTCTGGCTTCCCTGGTGGCCGATATAAGGCGGCGCTGGGCAACCACCGAGCCGGACCAGGACGGTGATTGGCAGGAAACCATAGTTTTGAGCCGGGCCGGAACCGGGCAAGCCGGACCAGCGCCGGGCGGTGAGCCGGACACGACCGTCGCCCCGGAAAAAACCCCGCCCTTGGCGCCTGAAGCCGAACTGGAAAAGACCGTCGTCCTCGGCAGCGAACCCGGCCGGCAAGAACCAGATGAGCTTGCCGAAACAGTGATTTTGAAAACCGGGCCGCGGCCTTCTCAATTAACCGCCGAGCCGGAGATTGAGCTGGAAAAGACGGTGGTTCAGGGACAAGGCGCCTTGGAGCAGGACAAGCCAGAATCCGAATTGGAAAAAACCGTCGTGCTGAACAAAAAGGCCGGACCGGAACCGGAAAAGCGGGCCGGTCAGGTTGAATCTCATCCTTCCCGGTCGCCTGAAGGTGACCAGGACGACCTGGAAGCCACCCTGGTACTCAAACCGGGGGAAAGTAACAACCGCAAAACGGACGAAAAATGAACTCCACCCAAGTGCCTGGTGCCGATCAACTGGCAGCATCAATAAAGGAAGTCTATCGTGGAGCGCCCCACGATGCCGAAAAGGCGGTCGAGGAGCTGCTTCGCCGCCGGCTGGGTGAGCTGCCCCTTGAAGAAAGGCTCCGGATCCTGGGCCAGGTGGAAAAGCACCTGCTTCAATCCGCCGGGAGCGGTTCCAGCCTACAAGATTCCGACAACCAGGTCCTGGAACGCATTTGCACCCTCCTGCTGGGCCGCCAGGTGGACACCACCAGCATGGATACCGGCCGGCTTTCACAGCGCCTGGCCCAGGCCCTGAATACAGTTTTCGACGCTCTCAACCGTGTGATCGGGGTAATCAACAAGACCCTGGCCGCCGACAAAAGCCGGGCTGACCAGACCATCCGTCAGGTCATCGGCCGGCAGATCGAAAACGACGTTCCGGGCGGTTCCCTGGAAGAG
>JALVRI010000188.1 GCA_027031325.1 Desulfobacteraceae bacterium | reverse complement strand
CGGGCTTTGCCCGCAAGCGCCTGCTGGGTCGCTCCTGCGCCCTGCTCTTCGAAAGTCCCCGGGCGCGAGACCTGCTGCTGTTACAAAAAACCATCCGGGACGGCAAATCGCGGCAAAGTCAACAGGGGCGGCTTATCGATAGGGAAGGCACGGTGATTCCGGTACAGATACGTTACATGGCCCTGCGCAACGAAAAAGGTGTCAGCATAGGAGGACTGGCGACTTTCAACGACCTGACCCTGGTTCACCAACTCCACCAGGCCATGGACAACCGCTATACTTTCGAGGACATGATCGGCAAGAGCCCCGCCATGCAAAAAATATTCAAGGTTGTCTCGATGGTTGCCGCCAGCGACGCGACCGTCCTGATCGAAGGTCCGACCGGAACCGGCAAGGACCTGTTGGCGAAAGTCATTCATGCTGCAAGTCACAGGGCCGCCAAGCCGTTTGTCAAGATCAACTGCGCCGCAATACCGGACAACCTTCTGGAATCGGAAATTTTCGGCTACGTGAAAGGAGCTTTCACCGGGGCCGACAAGGACAAGCCCGGCCGCTTTGATGAAGCCCACGGCGGCACGATCTTCCTGGATGAAATCGGGGACCTTCCCTTGGCCCTCCAGGCCAAGCTGCTGCGGGTCATCGAGGACAAGGAGTTTTATCCCCTCGGCAGCCATCGCACAAAGAAGGTGGACGTGCGTATCCTGTCGGCCACCAACCGCCGGTTACAGCGCCTGGTGGCCGCCCACAAGTTCAGGGAAGATCTTTATTACCGCCTCAACGTGGTCAGGATCGAACTGCCGCCGCTGAGAGAACGCCAGGGTGACCTGCCCCTGCTGATCCAGCATATCATGCGCAGGATCTGCGCCCTCAAGGGCCGCAGAATACCCAAGGTGTCGGCCGCTGCCATGAAAATTCTGCTCAACTTCGATTACCCCGGCAACATCCGCGAACTGGAAAACATAATCGAACATGCCCTCATCTTGTGCACCGCCAACACCATCAGGCCCAAACACCTGCCGGACTACCTCCAGGCAGTCGAGTATCAGGGCACCAGGCAGGTTTCGCCACCCGGAACCAACGCCATGCCGCCCGAAGCCGCCCGGATAGCTCACCTGCTCAACCAGCACGGCGGTCACCGCGGAAAGACCGCAACCGCCCTGGGAATCGACCGAACCACCCTCTGGCGCAAGATGAGACGCTACCGGCTCCATTACAGTTCCTCCAGGGGGTGTTATAGCCTGCAGGAAAAGGACAATCCCTGACAATGGCGCCGGCCGGCTGAAAACACATCTTTGGCCGCAACTCTTGTTGCAGGATGATGTTGCAAGACTTGCTGCAACATCGAATCATGCTATCTACTTATTTTATATATTTATATTTTGTTTGTTGCATTTATTTGAAACGTCAATGTTGCAGATATAATCCCTTTCAATATCCGACAAAGCTTGTCCGAATCAGGTTATCCCTTTTATTACGATATGTTATATTTGTTGGTATGCCTTGTGCATCACTTGCCGGCATCACAAACAGCCACCTGTTCCCAAAAGGCAAAGTCGATATTCATGGCCAAAAAAATCCTGATCATCGAGGACGACGAAGATACCCGTCTCTTTTTGAAAAACATTCTTGACGCCGATGGTTACAAAACCATCGGTGTCAGGGACGGAACAGACGGCCTGACAAAGGTATGGGATGTAAAGCCTGACCTTGTGATCATCGACGCCATGCTTCCCGAAGAAAGCGGAATTCACCTCTACCGCCAAATGAGGCTGGACAGTTCATTGAAGAAAATACCCGTGATAATGATGGCAACCCTGGACAAACGCACCTTGCGAAGGGCCCACCGGCTCGGAGCGACTTTTGCTTCAAGGCCATGGCTTGCCGAACCTGATGCTTATCTTTCCAAACCCCCGGAAGCCGATGAACTACTGAG
>JALVRI010000187.1 GCA_027031325.1 Desulfobacteraceae bacterium | reverse complement strand
TTGTTCATCAAAGTGGCCGAATCGATGGTTATTTTGGGTCCCATGGACCAGTTCGGATGTTCAAGGGCCTGCTCAGGTCCGATTTGATCAAAATCTTCAAGCGGCGTATCGAGAAACGGACCGCCCGAAGCCGTCAGCAGGATCCGCTCCAAATCCTCCCGCCGCTGCCCCTGGAGGCATTGATAAATTGCACTGTGCTCACTGTCCACCGGCAGGATCTTGACTTGCCTGGCAGCAGCCCGGGACATGACTATCTCGCCGGCCATCACCAGGGTCTCCTTGTTGGCCAGGGCGATGTCCTTGCCGGCATCGATGGCGGCCAGAGTCGGGTCCAACCCTGCCGAGCCAACCACGGCTCCCACCACCACGTCGACTTCGGCCATGGTGGCGGCGGCCCGGTAGCCATCCTTTCCGCATGCAACTTCGGTTCGGCACCCCGAAGCGAGCAATTCTTCCAGGCGGAGGGCATCTTTTTCTTCAGCCACCACGGCCAGCCGTGGTGAAAACCTTTTGACCTGTTGGGCCAGCCTGGCCACATTACTGTGGGCAGTCAAAGCGATTACCGCAAAACGATCCGGGAAAGCGGCCACAACATCCAGGGTGCTGCCGCCGATAGATCCGGTTGAGCCCAGAATAGCCAAACGTTTCATTTTAAAATCCACTGTTGCAAAAAGTAAGCTGCCGGCGCGGCAAACAGAAGGGCATCGATCCGGTCCAGGAACCCCCCATGGCCCGGCAGGAGACGGCCGGAATCCTTGATCCCCGACCTGCGCTTGAAAGCCGATTCGAACAGGTCCCCGACCTGACCCAAAAGCCCGACTGTCAACGCAAAAACCGCCATCTGCAACCAGCCGAGATCGGTCAGCAACCAGAGCTTGAAACAGGTCCCGGCCAGCAGGTTGCCCGCCAAGCCTCCCAGGGCACCTTCAACGGTCTTCTTAGGGCTTACCGCCGGGCAAAGCTTATTCCGGCCCAGGTAAGAGCCGACGTAATAGGCGCCTATATCACCGGCTGCCACCACCACCAGGAGGCAGAAAAGCCAGGCACCACCGCGGAAAGCATTTCTGAGGCTTATCAGATAGGAAGCCAGAAGTGGAATGTAGACCAATCCCAGCACCTGGTAGGCAACACCTTCTGGTAAAGAGGAATCATTTTTGTAATAACTTACCGCCACAATGCCCACCACCGCCAGGTCGGCCACCAACACCAACGGTACCCAGTAATCAAGCCCATTGAAAACAAGGGTCAACAGCGCAAGTGCAGCCGCATACCCCGCCATCCTGAACAGGCCGTGGGCAAGTGAGTTTTTACCCGCATAGACGATACCGAAATACTCGGCCAGGGCCAGGCAGGCTACCGCACCGATCAGGACGCCGAAACCGATCCGCCCACCGTAATAGAGGATGACGAAAAGGATGGGAACGGCAATGATGCCGGTTATCCAGCGTTTCAAGTGCATGGGGTCAACTATGGTTTCAGCTTGGCGGTTCTGCCCAAATTCTCCAATATGCTGATTTTACGCAACTTACTTGCCGCAATTCGGGGATCAGGTCTCTACTCTGCCGAACCTGCGCTCACGTTTCTGGAAACTTTGCAAAATGGAGATCAACTCCTGCCGGTTGAAATCAGGCCAAAAAGTAGGGGTAACGAACAGTTCGGTATAGGCTATTTGCCACAAAAGAAAATTGCTTATGCGCATTTCACCCGAGGTCCGGATGAGAATATCCGGATCCGGCAACCCGGCAGTGTATAGATGGTCAGCCACCACGGCCTCGTCTATCCCGCGGGGATCTATTTCGCCCCTGCAAGCCTTGTCGGCCAGGAGCCTGGCCATCTGAACCAGTTCGGAGCGCCCCCCGTAACTAAGGGCCAGGGTAAGGGTCAGGCCCTTGTTGTGGGCGGTTTGCCGGATGGCTTCATCCAGGGTCTGCCGGACTTTATCGGGCAGCCTATTCAATTGCCCGATGGCGTTGAGCCGGATACCCTTGGCGACCAACTCCCCGGTCTCGGACTTGAGAAACCTGACCAGCAGGTTCATAAGGGCCGTAACCTCGTGCGCCGGTCGTTGCCAGTTCTCGGTGGAAAATGCGTAAAGGGTAAGGAAGGGTATCTCCAGTTCCCGGCAGGCCCGGGTGATTTCGCGCACGGTTTGGACGCCATGCTCGTGGCCCTTTATCCGGTTCATCAATTTTTGCTGCGCCCAGCGGCCATTGCCATCCATGATTATGGCCACATGGCGGGGCATCTTCCCCGGATCGAGCCCGAATTTTGAAACCGTGCTCTGCTTAGAATTCAAGGATTTCTTTCTCTTTGTCTTTGTAGAGGGCATCGATTCGGGCGATATGTTCATCGGTGATCTTCTGGATCTGATCCTGGGCCTTGAAGGCATCGTCTTCGCCGATTTCACCCTCTTTTTTCATCCCCTTGATGAATTCATTGGCATCCCGGCGCACGTTGCGGATGGCTACTTTGTGTTCTTCGCAGATCTTGTGCACTACCTTGACCAACTCCTTGCGCCGCTGCTCCGACAAGGGAGGTATGGAGATCCGGATCAGTTTACCGTCATTGCTCGGCGTCAGCCCCAGGTCAGACTTGAGAATGGCCTTTTCAATATCCTTGATCACCGATACATCCCAGGGCTGAATCGTAATCAGGCGGCTCTCGGGAACTGAAATGGTAGCCATCTGGTTAAGCGGTGTCGGCGTCCCGTAATAATTAACCCTTATACCGTCCAGAAGCGATGTTGATGCCCTCCCGGTGCGCAGGCGGTTCAATTCGTTTTCCAACGCACTGATGGTCTTCCCCATCCTCGATTTGGTATCCTGATAGACATCCTCGATCATTGCTTGCCCCTTTTGCGGATTGAAAGGGTTGACAGAAATCCAGGCCTCGCCTCAGCTGTGATCTTCGTTGTCTATGGTAGTGCCGACCTGGTGGCCGCAGACAACCTTTTCGATATTTCCCGGCTCCTTCATGTTGAAGACCACCAGGGGCAGGTCGTTGTCCATGGCCAGGGAAATGGCGGTCATGTCCATGACCTTCAGCTGGCGTTCGAGCACCTGCATGTAGTTTATATGACTGATGAAACGCGCCCCGGAATTTTTCTCCGGGTCCGAATCGTACAATCCGTTCACCTTGGTGGCCTTCAATAATACCTCGGCGTGTATCTCCTTGGCCCGCAGGACCGCCGCCGTATCGGTGGTAAAATAAGGATTGCCGGTTCCGGCGGCAAATATCACCACCCGCCCTTTTTCCAGATGCCTCAGAGCCCTGCGCAAGATGTAAGGTTCGGCCACCTCGTGCATTGAAATCGCCGTCTGGACCCTGGTCGGAATGCCGAGCTTTTCAAGGGCGTCCTGAAGTGCCAGGCTGTTGATGACCGTCGCCAGCATGCCCATGTGGTCGGCCGAAGTTCTCTCCATCCCGAAGGAGGTGGCCTTAACCCCCCTGAAGATATTGCCCCCGCCGACCACGATGGCCATCTGGATCCCGAGGCCGTAAGCGCCCTTGACTTCCCGGGCCACGAAGGTCAACATATCGGGGCTGATACCGAAACCCTGATCTCCCATCAGGGCTTCGCCGCTCAGCTTGAGCAGAATCCTTTGGAAAACCGGTTTTGTCAATTCTACTTGTCTCCGATCTGAAAACGCGCAAAGCGCTTGATGGTTATCTTTTCACCGGTCCTGGCGATCATTTCATTCAGGTAGTCGGAAACGGTCTTGTCGGGATCCTTGACATAGGCCTGATCCATCAGGCAGTTTTCCTTGAAAAACTTTTTCATCTTGCCGTCCACTATCTTTTCCAGGATGTGGTCCGGCTTGCCGGTCTCTTTTGCCTGGGCCAAGTAGATTTCACGTTCGCGTTCAATTATTTTGGCGGGTACCTCCTCGGCTGTTATACCCACCGGGTTGGTGGCGGCAATATGCATGGCCAGGTTGCGGGCAAACTCCTGGAAATCATCTGTCTTGGCCACGAAATCGGTTTCGCAGTCAACTTCCACCAAGACCCCGATCTTACCCCCCATGTGGATGTAGGCCTGGATCGTTCCTTCGCTTGTGGCCCGGCCGGCGCGCTTGGCGGCCGTGGCCAGGCCTTTTTTACGCAGAAAATCAATGGCCTTTTCCATATCGCCCCCGCAGTCTGCCAGGGCCTTCTTGCAATCCATCATTCCAGCCCCGGTCTTTTCACGGAGCTCCTTTACCATTGCGGCGGATATATTTCCCATCTCTTATTCTCCTCTTGTGGTCTGTTGAGCTTCTGAAGCGTCCTTGTCGTCATCACCGCTTGAGCCACTGTCAATATCGGCTTCCGGTGTCTTGCGGATGATTTCGATGATGGGCCCTTGCGAGCCGTCGGAAATAACCTTGCGCTCTCCCGGTTTCAAGTCGGCGGCGGCGGTTTCTATTTCGGACGGTTCCTCGACGGCCTTGTCGGCCTCTGCCTGACGGCGTTCCTCGAAACGGCGCCGGCCTTCGATACAGGCATCGGCTATCCGCGAAGTTATCAGCCTGATGGCACGAATGGCATCATCGTTGCCCGGAATTATGTAATCGATCTCATCCGGATCGCAGTTGGTATCGACAATGGCCACAATCGGAATGTTGAGCCTGCGCCCCTCGCGTACGGCGATGGCCTCGTTCTTGGGATCGACGATGAAAATTGCCCCTGGCAGCTTGGTCATGTTCTGGATTCCGCCCAAGGTTGCATCCAGCTTTCTGCGCTCCTTGGCCATCTTGAGGCGCTCTTTTTTGGGAAACATCTCTATGGAGCCGTCATTTTCTAACTGATTGAGGTAATTGAGCCGGTCGATGCTCTTTTTGATGGTTTGAAAATTGGTCAGCATGCCGCCCAACCAACGGTTGTGGACGTAAAACATCTCGCACCGATTGGCTTCCTCGTAAATCGATTCCCGGGCCTGCTTCTTGGTGCCCACGAAAAGTACCGACTTGCCCTCGGCCACCGTATCGACGATGAACTCGTAGGCGGTCTTGAACATACGGACTGTCTTCTGCAAATCGATAATATAGATCCCATTGCGGGCCCCGAAAATATACGGTTTCATTTTCGGGTTCCAGCGCCTGGTCTGGTGTCCGAAGTGAACACCGGCTTCCAACAACTCTTTCATCGTAATGTAAGCCATGACATCTCCTTGGTCTTGGTTTGGCCTTCGCCCGGTTCCTCCCTGCCTCCGACCCTGCCCCCGCAGGGCACCGGGAAACAGGTCCCCGAACGTGCGGTTTTCAAAATCGAAGATATCTACCAAATCCCCTTGCCCGGTGCAATATTTTTTTATCCTCGTTTGGCCTTGTGTCCCATCACCACCCTCCAGTTGCCGCCGTAATCCTTGAATGCGGTCACCGGTTTAAAATCGCCCTGGTCCTTCAGAAGCATCTCGGCAGCATCTTTTTGGTCGCAGCCGATTTCAAGCAGCAGGTAGCCACCCGGCTTGAGGTTTAAGCCTGCCGACGAAATTATCTTCGCCAGGCATGCCAGGCCATCCCGGCCGCCGTCCAGGGCCAGCCGGGGTTCATGGATGCTCACCTCCGGTTCCAGGCGCCCTATTTGACGGGAAGGAATGTAGGGTGGGTTTGAAACGATAAGGTCGAAGCCTGATTCAGCCGCGTCAACGGCCTCCATCCAGTCGGCCACGAAAAAGGCAATCCTGTTTTCCAACCCGTGTTTTTCAGCGTTCGCCCTGGCCAAAGCCGCAGCTGCGGGACTTATATCGCTGGCTGCAATCCACCAGCCGGGCTGCTGTTTTGCCAGGGCCAGGCTGACGGCCCCCGTGCCGGTACCAAGTTCCAGGACCCTGGCCTGATCCCTGCCGGCCATTGTTTCCAGCGCCTTTTCCACCAAAAGTTCGGTCTCCGGCCTGGGTATCAAAACCCAGGGGGCCACTTCCAATTCCAGCGACCAGAACTCCTTGTGCCCGGTTATATAGGCAACCGGCTCGCGCCGGGCACGCCGTTTCACCAGCTCCTTGTAGCTGGCAAGCTCGTCTTTTTCCAGGGGCTGATCGTGCCTCAAGTAGAGGTCGATTCTTTCCAGGCCCAGGCTGTGCGCCAACAGGATCTCGGCATCTATGCGCGGGGTATCGATGCCATGGCGGGCGAAATATGCAGCGG
>JALVRI010000186.1 GCA_027031325.1 Desulfobacteraceae bacterium | reverse complement strand
GTGGTGGTTCGGGAAAAGGTAATTCTGGATTGTCCGCTATCAGATCGCAATCTCCACACCCCTCGCTGCGTGGAGTTGCAATATACATGCCGTATCCGCTTTGGATGACAATTTTTAGGGGGGATGGACTCAAGAAGGCCGGGATTTTATATTATTAGCAAATACAATGGATAAAAAAGAAAAGGTATTTGCTCTAATCATGGGATGCTTGAATTAGGGCGCTCAGAGATCAATGGAATGCTTTGGGCGGTGACGTTTATTGTTAGTTTAGATGACGAAGGTTGTCACTATAAATGCCGGCCAAAAAAGATTCGCCACGATTCATCAGCTGAGGCCTGCGTTGCTTAAAATATTTTTCAATGAGTCGCAACCTTGAGAGTTCAGCAAAAGATTGAAGCTATCATATTCAGGATCACCGAAAATTATGTGGGCATCATGGGAACACCAGGGACTTGCAAGGGGTATCAACAGCTTGGAAATGTTCCGGGTCTCTTTTACGGCCTGGATAACAATCTTTCTGGTCTTGGCAAAGACAACCTCGATACAGCCCGAGCGGCGAAACTCCTGGATATCACTTTCAGCTATGGTTTTCCAATAAATATCGTCAGCCTCGCTTATCAGCCGAACGGCTTCGTTTGAAATTCGGGCGGCTAGAGTCGGATCCTTGATTTGTTGGGCAACTCCGGCGGACCATAAAAATACCCCCTCGGGCCCGGAGTTGTTTTTCAATCTGTCGCTGCTGCCTGGGGAGCAGGCGAGGTTTAGCAAGAGCAAACCGTAAAGAAACCTGGGTATCATGTTTGGGACCTTAAGTCTGAGCTAAGGGGCCCTGATAACGGCCCCTTAGCGCGATTGAACCCGGATTATGCACTTCAAATACCTGAAAAGAAGTGATTTCATTGAATTATTACATGGTTGGTATGTATTTGTTACTGCCCGTGCCTTCAGCCAAAAGGTGAAGTTCAATCCGTGAAAAATCCTCAGGTATTAGAAGCCGCAAGGGGCTTGCGATTTTACCGAATCTGCTTTGTTGGAGGGCAGTTGAAGTACTAGAGTACGTCTGCCTGCCCTCCGCCTCGCATCTTCGGCAAACTTGCCAGCTGCAAAATCCGGGTTGAAATAACCGGGCGCCGGCCTCAAGGTCATGGTGCCGTGGTTATGCGGACATTGTCGATCAAAATGGCAGTATCATAAATCTTGTCAGCTTGGTCGGTGGCAAAGAACTTCAGTGACACCGACTTGCCTTTGTAAGCGCTGATGTCGATAGTCTGGTTTTGTTTCCAACCCGTGTACCAGACGTTGCCTTGGTCAAAGCTCACTGGTGAAGCAAGTAGAGGCAGGCTTTGGCAGGCCTCAATTTCTTCAGTTTCTTCGATTTTACCTTTACCTTCACCTGTGCATGCACCACATAATGGGTTTACGCTTGTCTGGAACAATACTGTCTCGGTTTTTGTCTCCAGATCTGTAATGGATACTTTGAACTCGTCGTCAAATTTCCAATTACAGAATTCTTTGAATTCTTCAGAGTAGAAGTTCCAGTCGAACACCAGGTTCTGGGCGTCGTCCGGCAGGCAGAAACTCTGGGAAATGGAACCTGTTGAGGTGGTGAAGCCGAGGCCGGTTGAGATAATGGCCATGGTGCTCCCGTTTGTGGGGGCATCGCTTCCGAGGACCTTGATAGCCCTGCCGTCTCCCTCCTTTATCCATCCATTCAGGCTGCCTGCCCCATTCGGGTCTTCGAACGAGCCGTTTTTAAGCTCGGACAGGCCGATCTTGGTCTTGTGCTCGCCGATCAGGACCAGGGCTGCCGGGTTTGAATCACCGTCATCGGCTCCCTGGGCGGCCACGGCTGCATCGAATGCTTCTTTGGCGTTTTTACCCTCTTCTACCAGTTGCTTGAGGATTTCCCTTTCCGTGTAGTGCGCGTAAGAGGCCCTTA
>JALVRI010000185.1 GCA_027031325.1 Desulfobacteraceae bacterium | reverse complement strand
ATACTTCCCTTTGGGCCGCCTCCTGGAGGGTTTCGCCCCAGCGGATTTTGCCGCCCGGAATGGCCCACTTCCCTTTTGAAGGTGGATTGGCCCTGCGTACCAGCAGTACTTTTTCGTCTTTGAAAACTACTGCCCCTACCGCCGGCCGGGGGTGGGGTGCCCGCAAGTGTTGCATGCCAGCCATCAAAACGGTTCGAATCCCATCCGGCTCCAGATGGCCTGCCGGATCTCCTTGTCCAGTCTGGCCAGCAGTTCAAGGTGACCCTCCTCCCACTCGGCCAGCCAGCGGTAAAGATCTTTTTCGGCCGGGTCCTCGGCTTGCTCCTGGCGATGGCGATAAAGCTCTATGGCCTTTTTTTCCATCAGCATGGCGGCCGCAACGGCGGCCGATTCGAACTCGGCCTTTTCCAGCTGGTCCACCAAGGCGGGGGTGATCACCTTGGCTGAAAAGACGGCTTCGGCGGGGGCCGGATCGGTGGAGAACTTCCCCGAAGCTTTCAGGGTTTTAAGTTGCCTGCCCAGAACTTCCAGGTGCTTGACTTCTTCGGCCGCCATGGCCTGGAAAAATTCCCGGACCTCTTTTTGGCTGGCCTGTTCGGCCACCTTCTGGTAAAAGGCTTTCCCGTGGCGTTCCAGCAGGATTGCTTCTTTCAGGATTTCAAGGGCGTCTAGTGGGGGCATAGGCTTGTCCTTTCGAGATGGTTGCGGCTTTAGCGCAAAGTAAACAATATCATAACTACCAATTGCCCTTTTGGCAACCAGGAGTGGCGCCTGACGGCATTGCAATCGGCGGCCGATTGTGTTTTGCTTGCAACCAGGGGAGCCGGCAATGACGGTTTGCAACAACAAATCGGGCGGACCGAACTACAGGGTGTCGATTCACGGCGGACACAGCGGCCAGTACTGCTGCCATGCCGAGGACACCCTTGACCAGGTGATTGAAGCATACTCCGCCGCAAACTTCGATTGGGTGGTGATAAGTGAGCATATCCCCCCCCAGGACGATGCTTTTCTCTACCCTGATGAAAAACAGGCCGGCCATGATGCCCGGAGCCTCTACCGGCGCTTTGGAGACTTTTGTGAACATTGCCGCCGCCTCCAGGGACGATCTGCTCCCCTCAAGATCCTGGTGGCGATGGAGACCGAGACCTGTGGCGACTATGCCGGCTGGGTTGAGCACCTCAGGGACAAGTTCAGGCCGGACGTAGTGGTGGGGGCCGTTCACCACGTGGATGATATCCCTTTTGACTATGGGAGACGGGAATACCGCCGGGCCGTCGAGGCCTGCAAAGGGCTTGAAAAGCTCTATTGCCGTTATTTCGATCTTCAGTACGATATGCTGGCGGCCGTCAAGCCCCAGGTGGTGGCCCACTTCGACCTGATCAGGATTTTTGACCCCCGATACCAGGTGACCCTTGAAAAGCCCGCGGTAAGGAAGCGCTGGCAGCGTAACTTAGAGCTTGTGGCTAGGCTCCAGCTGGTTCTGGACTACAATGTAGCGGCCTTGCGCAAAGGTGCAGCCGAGCCCTACCCGGCAGAGGTCATAATCCGCGCGGCCAGCCGGATGGGGATCGCCGTGGCCCCGGGCGACGATTCCCATGGGGTCGCCACCGTGGGCGCCGGTATCGACCCGGGCATCGGCCTGCTTGAGGACGCCGGTTTCGGCACAGGCTGGCGCAGGCCTCCGGCGATCATGCGGGCGCTTGAAAAAGCCGGTCTGGAAAACCGGATCGGCCGCGGAGGGCAAGGATGATGAATCCAGCCGACTTGATTCCGACTCCCGATCCGATAGGCGTGCCCTGGCAATTGTTTCAGGCCTTGTTGCTGGTGGGATTTTTCGTCCACCTGCTGGTCATGAACGCCATGCTGGGGACGGCCATGATTTGTCTGGCGGACCGGCTCAGGTCGAAACGGGGGCCCACGGCCGGCACCGGGAACG
>JALVRI010000184.1 GCA_027031325.1 Desulfobacteraceae bacterium | reverse complement strand
AGTGGATAAGTTCGAGTTTGAGCTCATCAGGCCGGAAAAGCGGCAAAGACTGCTTACCGCAATCGACACCGACAACCAGCTTCCCATTTGCATAGACTACACCCACCCAGCAGCCGTCAATTCCAATGCCGAGTTTTACTGCCGCAACAACCTGCCTTTCGTGATGGGAACCACCGGCGGAGATCGCCGCCAACTGGTGGCCACCGTCGAAAAATCCTCCACGGTGGCAGTCATAGCACCCAATATGGCCAAGCAGATCGTCGGGTTTCAGGCCATGATGGAATACGCGGCTGAAAACTTCCCTGGTATTTTCAAGGGTTATAGCCTGACCATCGAAGAAAGCCACCAATCCGGCAAGGCCGACACCAGCGGCACGGCCAAGGCGATGGTACAATATTTCAATAAGATGGGAATAGATTATGCGGCCGAAGATATCATCATGGTGCGTGATCCTGAAGTCCAGAAAAACCGGCTCAGAATCCCGGAGCAATTTCTGAGCGGACATGGCTGGCATACCTACACCCTGGTTTCACCCGACAAAACCGTTACGTTTCGCTTTGTCCACAATGTAAACGGTCGCCGGGTTTATGCCGAGGGCACCCTGGACGCAGTTGGCTTCCTTTCAGCCAGACTGGCCGAAGGGGCCAAAGGAAGGGTTTTTTCAATGATCGACGTTCTGCGGGAGGCAGTGTGAATTTTAGAGGTAAAGTTATCAGTGCGGGGGCCGATTTTATGAATGTACCGGGCCACGACAGGCCCGGCCGGCAAAAGCGTCGTCATCACCCAAGGAGAAACTGCAACCCGGAATGCATCAAACAGGGAGGCAAGGCAGCAAGTGATCGATGTCAACTATATCAACCCTTTCATAAAAGCGGTCCGTAACCTGTTCGAAACGATGATAGAGATACCCTTCAAGCTGGGTAAACCAAGCCTCAAGAAAGACAAGCAAGCGCCGCACGAAATAAGCAGCATCATCGGGCTTTCCGGTGATGTTACCGGATGTGTGGTCATAAGCCTGTCAAACGAAGTGGCAATGGAATTGGTAGGGGCTCTGGTGGGGGAACCTGTCACCGAGATTGATGATAATTGCACTGATGCCATCGGCGAAATTGCCAACATGATCGCCGGCAACGCGAAAACCGACTTTCCGGAAGGCAACAACTCGATCTCGGTTCCCAGTGTCGTCGTGGGCAGGCACAAGGTCTCCTACCCTTCCGGAATCCCGATCATCACAATTCCCTGCAAGACTGAAAAGGGGCAAATGGTAATCGAAGTGGCCTTGAAAGCCAACTCCCACTAACCATCTGGCAATGTGCCGGCCATGGATTCAATGACTTGCCAGGCCTTTTCCAGGGCCTGATCCAAGTTGCCGGGCTTACTGCCTCCGGCCTGGGCCATATCCGGCCGACCGCCGCCACCGCCGCCCACAATCGGGGCTATCTCCTTGACAATTTGCCCGGCGTGGATTTTTCCGGCAACATCCTTGCTCACCATGGCCACCAAAAAGGCCTTTTTGTCCACCGCCGTACCCAGAACGACAACCCCCGACTTCAGCTTGTTCCTGAACTTGTCGGCCAAGTCCCGCAGGGCTGCAGGACTGTCAGCCTCGACCCTCTGTACCATGGCCGCTAGACCTTTGATCCGACGGATGGCATCCTCGGTTGCGGCGGCCCTTGATTCAGCCAGTTCGGCCTTGAGCCGTTCGATCTGCTTTTCGGCCTTTTTATGGCCGGCCAGCAATTGTTCTATCCTGCCGGCCAAAGCGGAGGGCTTTTCGCGCAGCAACCGGCAGGCTTGCTGGACGACACGTTCTGTGGCCTGTACCGCCGCCAGGGCTTCCTGGCCGGTCACGGCCTCGATCCGCCTGATCCCTGAAGCAACGCTGGATTCAGCAAGGATCTTGAAAAAACCAATATCCCCGGTTCGACGGGTATGGGTCCCGCCGCAAAGTTCCTTGCTGAAATCGGCCAAGGCTACCACCCTCACCCGCTCGCCATATTTTTCCTCGAAAAGGGCGGTCGCTCCTTCCTCGATGGCCTCTTCCATGTCCATCTCCGTAACTTCCACGGCAACATTTTGCCTGATGCGCTCATTGACCAGTTTTTCTATCTGCTCCAGAGTTTCCACTTCTACCTGAGCGAAATGGGTGAAATCGAAGCGCAACCTGTCCGGAGCGACCAGGGATCCGGCCTGTTTGACATGATCACCGAGCACCTGGCGCAAGACAGCATGGAGGATATGGGTGGCCGTGTGGTTCAGGGCCGTTGCCCTGCGCCTGGCCTGATCGACCTTCAGATCAACCTGCTGCCCCTTTGCCAGTTGGCCGCTTTCGATCCTGCAATGGTGAATCACGAGCCCGGCCGGATCTTTCACCGTGTTCATAACCTCGGCCGTTACCCCGGGAGCTGTCAAAAGACCCGTATCACCGACTTGACCTCCGGATTCAGCATAAAATGGCGTCCGGGCGACCACAACTTCAACCTGCTCACCCTGCCCTGCGCGCTCGATGGCCTTACCGTTTTGGACCAGGAGCAAAATCTCGGAACTATCCTCGAGACGACCGTAACCACTGAATTCCGGTTTGACGCCC
This sequence comes from Desulfobacteraceae bacterium, assembly GCA_027031325.1. Taxonomy (GTDB): domain Bacteria; phylum Desulfobacterota; class Desulfobacteria; order Desulfobacterales; family Desulfosarcinaceae; genus JALVQM01. Next base: position 3,557 of record JALVRI010000184.1, on the reverse strand, counting down.
TGGGATGCAAGCTCTTTGTAGGCATCGCCGATATTTGCAAAAGCGGCTACCGACCGTGAACGGGAGCGTTGCTGTTCCATCAGTTGCCCGAATCCATCCAGATCCAGCTCCAACCCCTTGTCGCGCACAACGTCCTGGACGATGTCGACCGGAAAACCGTAAGTATCATAGAGCTTGAAGATGAGCCCCCCAGCGACCCTGGTCTGTCCCTTGGCCTCCATTTCAGCCAGGGCGTCATTGAGCAGCTTCAGGCCGTGGTCCAGGGTCTCGGTAAAACGGATCTCTTCGTTTTCGATCACGTTGGTAATGAAAGCCGCGGCATCGGAAAGCTCGGGATAAGCCGGACGCATTATCTCGAAAACCGTGCGTGCCGTCTGGTGGAGGAAAGGTCGATCCAGTCCGATGTTACGGCCGTACCTTATGGCTCGCCGCATGATGCGCCTAAGCACGTAACCGCGACCTTCGTTGGAGGGCAAAACGCCGTCACCAATCAGGAAAGCCGCAGCCCGGCTGTGGTCGGCAATGACCTTCATGGCCACGTCAACTTGCCTGTCGTGGCCGAAGGGCTTCTGAGCCAATTCCTCGCATGTGGCTATGATCGGCCTGATCAAATCGGTGTCGAAGTTGGTAGCCACATTCTGGAGGACCGATGCCAGTCGCTCAAGTCCCATGCCGGTGTCGATGCTCGGCTTGGGCAAGGGAGTCATTTTTCCGTCTGCATCCCGGTTGAACTGCATGAAGACCAGGTTCCAGATTTCTAGAAAACGATCGCAGTCACAGTCGACACCGCAGTCCGGCTTTCCACATCCGTGGTCCTGCCCGCGATCAAGATGAATTTCACTGCATGGCCCACAAGGCCCGGTATCACCCATGGCCCAGAAGTTGTCTTCTTCCCCCAGGCGCACTATGCGCTCGGCGGGAATGCCTATCTTTTGATGCCACAGATCATAGGCCTCGTCATCTTCCAGGTAAACCGAGGCCCACAGCTTGTCAGCCGGCAGGCCGTAACCGTTTGTGAGCAGGTCCCATGCAAAAACGACGGCATCTTCCTTGAAGTAGTCACCAAAGGAAAAATTGCCCAGCATTTCAAAAAAAGTATGATGCCTGGCGGTGTAACCTACATTTTCCAGGTCGTTGTGCTTGCCACCGGCCCGTACGCATTTTTGTGAGGTGGCGGCCCGTAAGTAATCACGTTTGTCTTCGCCCAGAAAGACCCGCTTGAACTGGACCATTCCGGCATTCGTGAAAAGAAGGGTCGGGTCATCCGGCGGAACCAGTGACGAACTGCGAACGACCTTATGGCCGCGCTTCTCAAAGTACTCCAGAAAAAGACTGCGGATTTCGTTACCTGTCATCGATTGCTCCATTGGGTTGTTCTTTTACTCCAGGGTATCTTATTCTTTTGTTGTTCCGGGATCCTGTTGTGTCATTGAATTTGGTGAAGTACCCATGCCGGAGAAAGGATTCAGGAATCACTTCCTTCTTCTGCTTGCCCGCTACGCTCAAGGCCCACCGCTTCCCTTACGCGCCGGTAAATTTCGTCGAACATGTCCTGGTTTTCCGCCAGAAACTTCTTAACATTTTCACGACCCTGACCTATACGCTCACCGTTGTAAGAATACCAGGAGCCGCTCTTGTCGATTATCCCCGTCTCAACCCCCATGTCCAGCAGATCTCCGGTCCTGGAGATTCCCTCGCCGTAGGTTATGTCGAACTCGGCTTCCTTGAAAGGAGGGGCCATCTTGTTTTTCACCACTTTGACCCGCGTCCTGTTCCCGACAACCTCCTGGCCGCTCTTGATGGCGCCGATCCGGCGGATATCGAGCCTTACCGAGCTATAAAACTTCAAGGCGTTTCCGCCGGTGGTGGTCTCGGGGTTGCCGAACATGACCCCTATCTTCATGCGGATCTGGTTGATAAAGATGATACAGGTCATGGTCTTGCCGATGGTGCCGGTCAGCTTGCGCAGAGCCTGAGACATGAGGCGCGCCTGGAGCCCCATGTGGGCATCTCCCATCTCGCCCTCGATTTCCGCCCTGGGCACCAGGGCGGCCACCGAGTCGATAACCATGATATCTATGGCGCCGCTGCGCAGTAACATATCGGCAATTTCCAGCGCCTGTTCTCCGGTATCGGGCTGGGAGACCAGCAACTCATCGGTGTCGACCCCCAGTTTTTTGGCATAATTGACGTCCAGGGCATGTTCGGCGTCGATAAAGGCCGCTATTCCACCCTGGCGCTGGGCATTGGCCACGGCGTGGAGGGCCAAGGTCGTCTTTCCGGAAGACTCCGGTCCGAAAATTTCGATCACCCTGCCGCGGGGCAATCCCCCCACCCCCAGGGCACAATCCAGGGCTATCGATCCGCTGGGAATTACGGGCACATCCACTATCGGCTGGCTGCCGAGCTTCATGATGGCGCCTTTGCCGAATTGACGTTCTATCTGGCTAAGGGCTGAATCCAGGGCCTTGTCTCTACTGTTTGATCCCATCTTTTATCCTCCCAATCAGCTTCAAAGCGGCACTTGTCTCAGGTGCCGAACTCAACTTTTGAAAGTGGCGTGTAAACCGGGCCGCCGGAACGCAGGTCGCTCTTGAAAAGAACAAGGCTTGCAGCCCGAAATGGCAGGGGCCCGAAATCAGAAACCCGTCGCAACAAAGTTGCCAGGCCGGACGGAACAGGGGCCTTGGGCTTAAACCTTCCCAGGGTAAGGTGGGGATGGAATTTTCGGGACTCTTTCCGGAATCCAAGCCGTTCCATGCGTTCGTCCAATTCCTGTGCCAAACCGGCAAGGGCCTCTGTTTCACCGTCCAGTCCGGCCCATAGCACCCGGGGGCGTTTCAAGCCCGGGAAAACTCCCAAACCCCTGGCCTCCAGCCGGATGGGCTCCCTGCCGGCCATTTCCGACATAACACCGGAAACGGCCTCTGTCATTGGCAAGACAATATCTCCCAGGAACTTGACGGTCATATGGATATTGCCTGCCGGAACCCATCTCACACCGGCAAGTTCGGGCGCCAGCCTGTACTTCAAATCGGCCAGCTTGCGGGCCACCTCCGGGGGAATTTCAATAGCCAGAAAGGCACGTACCTTGTCGCTCATAATTCAATCTTGGCTGCATCCCGTCTCATTTGGAACCACCGGGTCCCTCCTGACATACATCGCCGTCAAGCCGCTGAAAGGATCCTGACCTGGTTGCTCACTTCTATCCGGCGGGCAGGGTCTCCTGGGGCTGTCCCAGGGTAAATTCCCCTTCGGCGATCCACTGCTTCAGGATCCGGGCTATCTCCCTGGCCCTAACCATACTTGAAAGCGGAACAGTCGGTACAGATTGCCCGTTCAACTTGATACTACCGCTTTTAAGCTCGGCGTAACTCACCTGTCCAAGGCTCTTGGCCTCTCCGGCAGGATAATCATGGCCGTAATCGACGACCTGGGTAAACAATTCCTCGTCGGACACGCCGGTGTAAGCAGCCATCTCTTCGTTGAGAATGGGAATCGGCACCCCTAAGCCGACGGACAGAGAGGCGCCGTAACCCTGGATGCTGACGCCCACC
>JALVRI010000183.1 GCA_027031325.1 Desulfobacteraceae bacterium | reverse complement strand
CAGTCTTTCTTCCAGGTGGTCAAGAAAGCGTCCGCTCACCTGTTCGGATCTCCTGACCATTTCCTGCTCCAGCCGCCATTGTTCAAGCCGGCGTTGATCTTTCAGGGACAGAGCCTCGCTGTTGTTGTTCAAGAGGCGATAAAGAGCAGAGAAAGTATATACCCGGGGCCCGTCCACCAGGAGGGCGAGCTGCTCGCTGACCTTCCTTTCCATCTCATCGATTTCATCCATGGAGGAGTGCTCGCCCAGATCGCAGTTGAGGACGAAGACCAGGTTGGCCGCCATGCCCATCTTTTTGAGCATTGACAGGAAACGAATGTCGGCTTCTCTCAGCCCCATGCGGCTGCTGATCACATAGATAACCAGGTGGGTGATCAAAAGGTAGTCCTGGATCATGGCAAGGTGGAGAGGATTGGGCGAATCGCTTCCCTGGCAATCGGCGAACTCGATGTGCTCCTCGAAATCCTGGTTGTCAATTATCAGCAACAGGTCTTTGAGGTAGACCGCCAGAGCATCCCGGGCCACAAAATCCCGGTGAAGGTGAAACTGGTCACCACCATAGTCCACAACGGCGTTGTCGGCCTGGACCATGTTCTCAACCCTCGAGTAGCCTTCAAGATAGGCTTTCAGCAGGAGCACGTTGGCGTTGAGCGAATCATGGAGGACCTGGGCCTCGGCGTCGAGTTCATCCAGGGCGCGGCGCAGGTCGTTGCGGTCAGCTTGCCTCCGGATATCGAATCCTTCTTCCCGGCCGAGCCGGCTTCCGGATGGAAGCAAAACAAGCGCCCGTTCCATCTCCTGGTTGATCTCATCCCAAGATTTGAAATAGAGGCGTGCCGCCAGGTTACCGCCGCACCTTACCCGGGTCACGATAGAAGTGATAACCCCGGCCCCCCGCTTGAGGTAATCCTTGCGCAACAAGGAGTTTACAAGGGTGCTTTTGCCGGACTTGATGGCACCGACCACCGCCACCCGGACAGTGTCACTGCTGAGGTGCTCCTTTATGACCTCCAGGTCTTTATTCCAGGCCCGCAGGTTCTCGCCTGGTCCGGGATCAAGGGTTTCCAGATTTCCGAGATGATCTTCCACCTGCCGGCAGAGTTTCTGAATTTCTTGCTTTGCTTCCTGAAAACGATTCATTTCTCAGGCCCTGGTTATCCTTGGTAACTCGATCCTTGACAGGATCTTTTCAAACACGGGGCGCTCACGCTTTTTAGAAAACCTGTCCCCCTTCAAGTTTTTTTCATCCGCCATGGCGGCTTAGCGCCCGTCAAGTGTTCAACTTTATCGCCAACGGATAGTTTCTCGACGACAATCACTTGTTTATTCTATGATTTCATGGTATAAAATTAAAAATTGTCGCAATATCTTTTATCATGACATGGTTGAATTTCAACTCAAAGGGAAAACCCGATGTCCGAAAAACATCCTGAATGTCCGCTTTATAATCCATTGAACTGTAAAGAATATTACAATCCCAAACTATGCGCTTTCGTCCGCAAGGACAAGGTTTGCCTCAAAAAAAAGAAGACAAAACAAAAACCCAAGAAAAACGACAGCTAGCCTTTTTGGCTGGTAATTTGGTTTCCACCATACTTTCCACGCAACCCTATCGGTTATAACTTGCAAAGTCAAAATCCAAGCAGCGTCTGCCAAAAAGTCTGCCCCGCATCTTCGCCGAACCATCCGGCTGCATAACCCGGTTCAATAGTTGGGTTATCAAGCCAGCAACCAATCAGGCATGACCGGCGCTGCCCGACAGCATCTCCGGATCCACACCTATTTTGCGAAGGGCGGTTTCCCAGCGCTTTTCAAGCGGTATTTCGAAAACCACATCTTGCTCGTAGGGCGCTGTCAGCCATGCATTGCGGGACAACTCGTACTCGAGCTGCCCCGGCCCCCATCCGGCACAACCCAGGGCTATCAAAAAAAATTCCGGTCC